>CAYTEC010000061.1:0-10862 GCA_964436745.1 uncultured Dehalococcoidia bacterium
CGCCAGGCCCTCGACCTGGTAGAAGTGCCACTCGTGGGTTGCGTCCGTGGCCTCGTACCGATAGCACTTGCCCGGCACCACCACCCGCACGGGAGGCTTCGTCTGCTCCATGACGCGGGCCTGCATCGGCGAGGTGTGCGTGCGCATGAGCATCGGCCGCTCGCCCCGCTCGTCCAGCTGGTCGACCCAGAGCGTGTCCCACATGTCGCGAGCGGGGTGGCCCTTCGGGATGTTCAGCATCTCGAAGTTGTACCGGTCCCACTCCACCTCCGGCCCCTCCACCACCTGGAAGCCCATGGAAGCGAAGACGCCGCAGATCTCCCGCACGGTCTGCGTGATGGGATGGAGGCGTCCCAGCGGAGGGCGACGGCCAGGCAGCGTCACGTCCAGCCGTTCTTCGCGGGCGGTCCGCTCGAGCTCGGCCGCCTTGAGCGCGCCCTCCCTGGCGGCGAGCTGGGTTTCCAAGCGGGCCTTGAGCGCGTTGGCGGCGGCGCCCGCCTCGCGACGCTCCTCTTGGGGGACGGTGGCGACCGCGCGCAGCAGCGCCGTCAGGCGACCGTCGCGGCGGCCCAGGTACGCGATGCGCCACGCCTCCAGAGCCGAGGCGTCCGCGGCGCTCTCCAGGTCGCCCAAGGCCGTGTCCCCGACCTGTTGGATGGTCGTCAGCAGATTCGTGTCGCCGTTGGTCATCGGTCCCTCGCAACGCAATTCGACGGATGGCCCATTATAGAAAGCAGTCGTTCGAGGGGTCAACTGGAACCGGACGCACAAGAAGCCGCTGGCCGAGTTTGGTGAGCAGCAGGGCACGCCGGAGTGGAAGGCGCTGTACGCGCAGAGACAGTCGGTGAAGCGGGCGTTCTCGCGCCTCAAGGGGCAGCGGTCGCTCAACCACATCCGGGTACGGCGGCTTCGCAAGGTTACTCTGCACTGATATCTATCCCTGATTGCGATGCAGGCTGCTCATCAACCACGATGACACGGACCGGCTCGCTGGATTGCCCCAGCCTACTTCCCAGCCACGCCCCGATGCCCGCACCAGCCAAGCCAATGGCGAGGCTCGCGATGAGACCGGCGACAAGAAGATAGACGGAATCTGAGGACTTGACGTCGAAGTTCACGAGAGGTCGAGTCTTCCAAGGATTCTCAGCGACACCGGCGAGTGCCAGCACCCCGATGACCTGGTGCTGGCCGGTCTTCTCAATCCACGGGGTCGTGATTCGGATGGTATGAGCTCGCCTAGCCAGCACTACCTCCGCCGTGCCTTTGCTGCCTCCGGGAGTGGCATGGTCCGAGTCAGCAAACTGGTGTGTCAGCCTAGCGGTGGTTCCCCGCAGCGCCTTGTCCGTGGCCCATATCTTGACCTTGAAGACCTTGTGGTCACCCGTCATGTAGGGTGTCCGGCACAGCCACCCGCCTATGCGCGGCAGCGCGCCCAACGCCCCCCGGATGCCCACGGGACGGGCCTTGATGCGGATGCTGTTCCATTCGGTGTCGAGATAGTCAGCCACGTTGCCCCTCCGTCGGGTGAGGTTACTCATTATCCCTTACCTTGCGAGGGAAATGTGCAACGCGCTCAACCGAGGGCGGCGGCGGCACTCCCCCCACGCCGGTCGCCTATTGCCGGAGGAGGGAGCCCGGCTGGCAGGTGCGGCAGTAGTTGGTGAGGAAGCCGTTGGCCGTGATGCTCGTGATTTTCGCGCCGCAGTTCGGGCACGGCTGGCCTCCCTTCCCGTGGACCGCCAGGAAGTCGCGCACCTTGCGATGGATATCGTCGCCCATCCGCTCGCGCAGGATCGGGACCGCCTGGCGAGGCACCTCGTAGACCGCGCGGTGCAGCGCCTCTGCCTCCTGCGGCGAGAGGCTGGTGACCTTGCGGAACGGGAAGAGACGAGCGGCGAACAGCACCTCGTCGGCGTAGGCGTTGCCGATGCCGGAGACGGCGCCGCCGCGCGTCAGCACGCCCTTGACCTCCCCTCGGAACGGCTTGAGGCGGGCGCGGAACTCCTCGTAGGAGAGGGGTTCGTCGAGCACGTCCGGTCCCAGATCGCTCAGTCGTGGGATTTGGGCAAGCTGCGATGGGGTCGCGTAGTACACCATCCCCATCTGGTCCTGGTCCACGTAGCGCAGCTCGCGACCGTCGGAGAGCTCCAACGCCAGGAAGGTGCGGCGACCCACGCGCTCGTCTCGGGCGCAGAGCTGGAGGCCGCCGCTGAGCATGGGGTTGACGACGATGACGCGCTCCGGCGGGGCGACCGATGCATCGTCGAGGGCACGGGGGGGCTTTGCCCCGGCGCGGCCAAGCTCAAGGCCGAGGAACTTGCCGCGACGCCAGACGGCGGCGAAGGGGCGTCCCGCGACGTCGGCGGGCAGATCGTCGGGGGCGACGGCGAGGGACCGCAGCACGATGGGCCGGAGCACCCGCGCGCCGGTGATGGAGAGGCCCGCGAGCCGAGCCTGCAGGCTCTCCTTCACGACCTGGAGGTCCGGCGCTTCAGGCATGGCACGTCCACCGAGAGCGAGGCGACGGCCCGAGACGCCGTTCGGAGCGCACAAGGGGCCGGACGTTTCGTCCGGCCCCAAAAGGTTCGGCGGTGTGGCGCAACTCCTGCTACTCCAGGAAGTCCTTGAGCTTGCGGGAGCGCGAGGGGTGGCGGAGCTTGCGGAGCGCCTTGGCCTCGATCTGCCGGATGCGCTCGCGGGTGACGCCAAAGTCTCGCCCGACCTCCTCCAGCGTCCGGCTGCGGCCGTCCAGCAGCCCGAATCGGAGCTCCAGGACCCGCCGCTCGCGGTCGGTGAGGGTGTTGAGCACCTCCTCCACCTGCTCCTTCAGGAGCTGGAACGAGGCGGCGTCGATGGGCGCCATGGCCGTGCTGTCTTCGATGAAGTCCCCAAGGTGGGAGTCCTCTTCCTCGCCGATGGGGGTCTCCAGCGAAACCGGCTCCTGGGAGATGCGGAGGATCTCCCGCACCCGGTCGGGGGTGTGCTCCAGGGAGAACGCCAGCTCCTCGTTGGTGGGCTCGCGGCCAAACTCCTGGATGAGCCGTCGCTGCTGCCGGCGGAGCTTGTTGATCGTCTCCACCATGTGGACGGGGATGCGGATGGTGCGGGCCTGGTCGGCGATGGCGCGGGTGATGGCCTGGCGGATCCACCAGGTGGCGTACGTGCTGAACTTGTAGCCCTTGCGGTAGTCGAACTTCTCCACCGCGCGAATGAGGCCGATGTTCCCTTCCTGGATCAGGTCCAGGAGCGACATCCCTCGGCCGATGTACTTCTTGGCGACGCTGACCACCAGCCGGAGGTTGGCCTCCGCCAGGTGGTGTTGAGCGTGCAGTCCCTCGCCGATGATCCGCTCGTGCTGGGCGCGGAACATGAGCTCGAAGGGTCGAAGGTCCTCCAGCAGCGAGTTTTCCGCGAGGAATCGGCCAAGCTGGTCCACCGGGGTGTCCTCGCCCACCACGTCCACCGCTTCGGGCGGGAGGAGACGGCTGTTGAGCGAGAGGCTGACGATGGAGGCGGCGATGATGGGTCGCTCGAATTCGTCGGGGATCTCCCCGGGAAAGGCGCCCAGGGCCTGCACGACCTCGGCCTTGATCTCCGCGTCGACGGCGCCCCGCACCTTCGGGTGGGCCAAAAGCTGGGAGAGAGTGATGTCGGGAGCGAGCCCCAGGAACGTGCACAAGGCCCTTGCGGTAGGCCACACCTTTACCAGGCGGTGGAGCAACTCCAGGGTCACCTGGCAGGTGGACGCGGGACGCCCCATCTCCTCTGACATCGCGCGGCGGAGCTGGGTGATGTACTTGCCGCCCTCGATTCGTCGAGCCAGCCTCCGCTCGTCCTGCGCCGTCAGGAGGCTCACCCGCCCGATCTCCCGCAGGTACATGCGGACGGGGTCGTCAATCATGTCTCCAGGGTCTAGCTCCGTCTCCGCCTCGTTCTCCGCCTCCTTCTCCATCTCCTTGGGGGACGGCTCCTGTCCCCAGTCGCCTTCAACTGCGATCTTTCGGCCACCGGCCTCGACAGCGACGCCGGACTGGCTACGAATCCCGGAGCTGGCTAGCAGCGTGTCCACGGACCTGGCGAGCGAAACCGAGTTCGGAACTCGACCCTTATCGCCCCCCGAAGGAACCCCTCCCGAGCGACCAAGCGCGCCATCAGGCCGTCCCAGACCGTTCTCCATCTATCCCCTCACATCTCGTTCCCTGCGGACTCTGGTGGCGAAGATCTCTCGGAGTCGCTCCGTCCTCCCCCTCAACCCCTGGAGCACCTCTTCCTCCTCCGGCTGCCCCTGCACCTGCGCCAGCAGAGCCCCCTCCTGGGCCGTCAGCTCCCGCAGCCTCCGCTCTTCCATGCGCCGTAGACAGTGCGAGAGGGCTTGAGGGAGTTCTCTGAGATCCATCGGGGGGAGGGTGCGGTTCAACAGGGCTTCCAGATGCTCCATGACATCCGGGTCAATGCTCACCCGCAACTCACTTATTGTACCGCAACCGGCCCACGCGCGGTAGACCTCGCGGTTCTCGCTACGCTGGAAGTAGTCGTGGGCCGCCGCTTCCGCCGCGCCCCAGAGGGAGGGATTCTGGAGCAGGAGAGCCAGCGTGTACTCCTCCAGCGGATCGCGGGACGACCGGGCGAAGGGGGCGGCGTAGCCCTGCACGTCCTCGCGAGCTCCGCGCCGATCCCGTCCGGCGCCCCGGAGCAGCGCCCGTCGCCGGAGCTGCAGCGCCTCATCCAGCACTCCCCGGGTCACCCCCAGCACCCCCTCCAGCCGCTCCAGCTGCCGGTCCTGCCCCGCTGTGTCCTCCGCCGACAGGATGACGCCGCCAAGCCGCTCCGCCAACGCCAGCTTCCCTTCCGGGGTGTCCAGGTCGTAGCGAGGCGGCAGCGTCTCGAAGAGGAAGTCCACCAGGTCGGCGGCATCCTCGACCGCCCGTCTCCACCCATCAGGGTCGTGGCGGATCAGATCGTCCGGGTCCCGTCCCGCGGGAAGAAGCGCCACGCGGAGCCGCACGTCACGCCCCGCGGAGCGCCCAGTCCGGGCGCTTCCTCCACTTCTGGCCGGCGGGCGGAACACCTGCCACGAGGTTTCCAGGCTCCTGAGCGTGGCCTCCTGTCCCGCAACGTCCGGGTCCAGCGCCAGCACGTAGTGGCGGCCCAGTCCCTTCAGTTGCTCCACCTGCGACGATGTGAGCGCCGTCCCCATGCTGGCGACCACGTTGCGGAAGCCGTACTGGTGCGCCATGAGCGCGTCCATATACCCTTCCACCACCACGCCGACGCCCTCCAGGCGGATGCTCTCCGCGGCCGCGTCCAGAGCGTAGAGGATCGAGCTCTTGTCGAAGACCGAGGTCCTGGGCGTGTTGAGGTACTTGGGATCGCTTCCGTCCAGGCTCCGCCCCCCAAACCCGGCCGTGCGGCCATCGGCGTCGCGAATAGGAAACATGAGGCGGCCGTGGAAGAGGTCCCTCACGCCGCCCGCGGGGCTGCGCTGGAGAAGACCCGCCTCCACCAGCAGATCGTCCTGGAACCCCTGCGCCGCCAGGTGGCCGCGAAGCTCGTCCCACCCAACGGGGCTCAGCCCCAGGCCGAAAGCGGCGGCGGTCTCCCGCGTCACCCCCCGTTCCTCCAGGTACGCCAGCGCCTGAGCCCCTTCCGGGGAGCTGACCAGACGCTCGTGGTAGAAGCGGGCGGCCGCGTCGTTGGCGCGGTGGAGCGGCGAAACCTGCCTCTGCGCCCGGGGGTTGGGCAGCGGAACGCCGACGCGCTCGGCGAGGGTACGCAGCGCGTCCCGGAACTCCACGTTCTCCAGCTTCATGACAAAGGAGATGGCGTCGCCGCCCTCCGCGCACGCGCCGAAGCAGCGCCACGCCTGGCGCTCGGGGAACACGTAGAAGGAGGGGGTGCGCTCGGTGTGGAAAGGGCAGCGGGCCCGGAGGTTCCTGCCAGCCTGCGCCAGCGTGACGTACCCAGACACGACATCGGCGATGTCGAGGCGCGCCTTGACGTCGTCCAGCAGACTCATCGTCCCCTCCGCGGGCCCCGGCAGCGCGGGCGCGTCGATGGTCGGGCGAGCCCTCGACGGCGGTCCCATTGTACGCGCCGGACACCCCCTCCGCCACGTCACGCGGGCGAAGGGGGCAGCGTTTCCACAATTCTCCAGGAAGGGCCTCCTCCCGCTCATGGTGAGCGTGTCGAACCACGAGCGGGAGGACCTCCAACAGCCTGTCCGTCCATCCTTCGATACGCTCAGGACGAACGGGCAACAGCGCCATTGGGGACAACGAAAGGACCCAGTGCCTGTCACGCGGTTGCCGCACAGGTAGCCTGGTGCTACCATCGAACGAGTTATCGCACGGCGGGTAGGGGGACGGGCGTGACCACGGTCGAGCCGTATCCGGCCACGGGGGTTGAACCCGCGCTTCGAGGCGTCCTGGAGGACGCGCTTGCGGGGCGCGTGCTGGACGCCAGAGCCGGCTATCAGCTGATGGAGTCCGCGGGGACAGACCTCCCGGCGCTCCTTCACGCGGCCACCCAACTGCGCGAGACGGGGAGGGGCCATCGGGTCACGTACTCACGCAAGGTCTTCCTGCCCCTGACGAACCTGTGCCGAGACCGGTGCGGCTATTGCACGTTCGTCAAAGCCCCCAGGCAACGCGGCGCCCACACCATGACCCCTGACGAGGTGCTGGAAGTGGTCCGCGAGGGCGAGCGCCTTGGGTGCAAGGAGGCCCTCTTCAGTCTGGGCGACCACCCGGAGTGGCGCCACCCGGAGATGGCCGAGCAGCTCCGCCGGATGGGGTACTCCTCCACTCCTGAGTACCTGGCGGCCATGTGCGAAATGGTCCTGGAGGAGACGAGCCTGCTGCCCCACACCAACTGCGGCCTTCTGAGCGACGATGAGCTCCGGCGGCTGCGCGAGTGCACGGTAAGCATAGGAGTCATGCTGGAAAGCGCCAGCGATCGGCTCATGGAGCGCGGCGGCCCCCACTTCGGGAGCGAGAGCAAGGCGCCGGCCCTTCGTCTGGACATGCTGAATCGGGCCGGGAATCTCGGGATCGTGATGACCACGGGCATCCTCATCGGCATCGGCGAGACGCCGCGGGAGCGCGTAGACTCTCTGCTTGCGATCCGGGATATCCACAAGCGGCACGGGAACATCCAAGAGGTCATCGTCCAGAACTTCCGGGCCAAGCCGGACACCCGAATGCGCCGGGCGGATGAGCCCGGACTCCTGGACATGCTTCGAACGCTGGCCGTGGCGCGGCTGCTGCTGGGGCCGGATATGAACATCCAGGCGCCCCCAAACTTGAGCGAGGCGCACCAGGGATACTTGCTGGCCGGCATCAACGACTGGGGCGGCGTATCGCCGCTCACGAAGGACTTCATCAACCCGGAGGCGCCGTGGCCGGAGCTGACGCGCCTGCGGGACGACACCGCGGAGGCCGGCCTGGAGCTCTCGGAGCGGCTGCCTTTGTACCCGGAGTACGTGGTGAACGCGGATCGATGGCTCTCGGCGCCCCTCGTGGGACGCGTTCGGGGGCTCGCAGACGACGAAGAGTTCGTCAGGAGGGGGATCGTGGCATGGTAATCGACGGGGCCTCGCTGGAGAACCTGCAGAAGGGTGTGGAGCACGCCCTGGCCCAGGTGCCGCCGGACATCGCTCGCACCTTGGACCGGGCACTGGGGGAGCGCGAGGTCACCGTGGAAGAGGGCGCCCGCCTCTTCGAGGCCCGCGGCCCAGCCCTCCTGGCACTGATGACGGTCGCCGACGAGCTTCGCCGCCGCGCGGTGGGAGACGCGGTGACCTACGTGGTGAACCGGAACATCAACTTCACCAACGTGTGCATCAAGGGGTGCGGCTTCTGCGCCTTCAGCCGGGACCACCGGGAGGAGGAAGCATATTACCTGCCGATGGAGGAGGTGGTGCGCCGGGCGCGGGAGGCGTGGGATCTGGGCGCGTCCGAGGTCTGCATCCAAGCCGGGCTCCCGCCCAAGATGGACGGCATGCTGTACGTAGACATGTGCCGGGCAATCAAGAGGGAGCTGCCGGACATCCATATCCACGGCTTCTCGCCGGAGGAGGTCCTGTACGGCTCGGTCCGCTCTGGGCTGAGCATCGAGGAGTACCTATCCGCGCTCAAGGAGGCGGGCGTCGGGAGCCTGCCCGGCACATCCGCCGAGATCCTTGACGACGAGGTACGCGGCCGCATCTCGGTCGGACGCATAGACACCGCCACGTGGACGCGGGTGATCACGTCTGCCCATCGGCTCGGGATCCCAACCACGTCCACCATCATGTACGGCCACGTGGAGACCGACCTGCAGAGGACCCGGCACCTGGCCCTGCTCCGGGACCTCCAGAAGGAGACCGGCGGCTTCACCGAGTTCGTGCCCCTCAGCTTCATCCACTCCGAGGCTCCCATTTTCGCCAAGGGGCTCGTGCAGGGCATCCGCACCGGCGCCACCGGCGACGAGGTCGTCCGAATGCACGCCATCGCGCGGATCATGCTGCACGGGCACATCGACAACGTGCAGGTCTCCTGGGTGAAGGAGGGGCTCAAGCTCGCCCAGATCTGCCTGGACGCGGGGACGAACGACCTGGGGGGCACGCTGATCAACGAGAGCATCTCCACGTCCGCGGGCGCGGGCTTCGGGCAGCTTGTGCCTCCACGGGAGCTTCGGCGGTTCGTGTGGGACGCGGGGCGCGTCCCCGTCGAGCGGACCACCGGGTACGAGGTGCGGCGCACATTCGTCCAGGAAGAGGACCCGGTGGACCCGCTGGACCAGGTCGGGGACAACCCCGAGGGCCGGTTCGGCTCGTACCAGCAGCTAGTTGCCTCCGACCGGTTCCGCTTCGCCGAGGGCTTCAGACGCGGCGAGGGTCCACCAAAGAAGCCGGGGAAGGCGCGTGCCTAGCCGTGTGCTCGCCCTGGCTGGAGGCGGGGGCGGCGCGCGGATGGCGCACGGCCTGGCCCTTGTGCTCGAGCCGGGAAGCCTGACGATCGTCGTCAACACCGGGGACGACGATCGGTTCCACGGCCTGCACGTCTCCCCGGACCTCGACTCGGTCATGTACACCCTTGCCGGAGAGATCAATCCTACCACCGGCTGGGGCCTGCGCGACGAGACCTATCGCGTGCGCGAGGCCCTGGGCCTTCTGGGCTCCGAGACCTGGTTCACACTGGGCGACCGCGACCTTGCGACCCACCTCCGCCGCACCGAGCTACTCGCGGCGGGCCACACCCTATCGCAGGCGACCGAGCAGTTGCGCCGCGCGTACGGCGTGGAGCACCCGGTCGTGCCGATGACCGACGACCCGGTTCGCACGCTGGTCGAAACCGACGACGGAGAGCTCCGCTTCCAGGAGTACTTCGTCCGCCTCCGACACGAGCCGCGGGTCCGGGGCCTGCGGTTCGAGGGCGCGGAGACCGCCGCTCCGAGCACCGCGCTCCACGAGGCGCTGGAGGCGGCCGACGCGGTGGTGATTTCCCCATCCAACCCGTTTCTGAGCATCGCCCCGATCCTAGCGCTGCCCGGCATCCGCGAGCGACTGACCGCCCTCCAGGGGCCTCGCATCGTGGTGAGCCCCATCATCGGCGGTGAGGCGGTCCGAGGCCCCGCCGCCAGGCTCTTCCAAGACCTTGCCGGCGAAACCGCGAGCGCCGTGGCCGTGGCGCGGCACTACCGGGGGTTGGGAACCCACTTCGTAATGGACGAGCGCGATGGGACGGACCGGGCGGAGGTGGAATCCCTGGGCTACGCGGTCACCGTCACCCCAACGTTGATGACCGGCCTCGCGGAGAAGCGGGCGTTGGCCACGGTCGTGTGCGGCCTGGTGGGGGTGGCGGCGTGACCTCCGAGCCGCCGCGCGTGCGGGCCATAGTCCCGATGAAGCCACTGGACTCGGCCAAGTCGCGCCTGGCAAGGTCCCTCTCCCCCGACCGGCGCGCCGTCCTCACACTGGCCATGCTCGCGCACGTGCTGCAGACGGCGGGGGAGGCCGAGGGCGTCGCCGAGGTATCGGTAATCGGCGGCGACGAGGCCGTGCGCCGGGTGTGCGATCGGCTCGGCGTCCCGTGGACACCGGAGTCCAACCCCCACCCAAACCTGAATCGCGCGCTGGGCGAGGCTTTCAACGCGTCGGCTCGCGACGGCCTGGACGCCGCGCTCTTCCTGCCGGCGGACCTGCCGGGACTGGGAGCGGCGGACGTGGCGGCGCTGGTGACGGCTTGGGGTGGTCCTTCACGCTCCGGTGAAGGACGGTTCGTTATCGCACCCGACCGGGCCGGCGAGGGCACCAACGCCCTGGTCATCCCCGCGGGCGTCGCATTCGAGCCGGAGTTGGGGCCGGGCAGCTTTGAAAGACACCTGGCCCAAGCCGCGCGGCTCGGTCTCCCGCCCAGCGTGTGCCGAAGCGTCGGGCTCTTGGACGACGTGGACACCCCCGACGACCTGGACCGGCTGCTCGCCCTGCACCCCGACTGGTGGCAGCGAGCGGAGGCCACCTGCGCGTCGCTGGGCGTGTCGCCGCTCCCGGCGGAGCGCCACAGGGGCTAGGGAACGGGCTGGGGGGACATGAGAGAGTCGCTGGCTGACGAATTGCAGGAGCAAATCGACGCGCTGCTGGATCCTGAAGACCCCCTTGCATCGCCAAGGCCCGGGTGGATCCGAAGCCGAAACTGGGTGGCTGTCCCGCTCGTGGATGCTGAGCCGACGTACTTCTCCGACGAAATGGAGCGTGGAGTGCTCGAGGCGGCCGCGAACGCCGGGATTCGCACTATGATCTGGATTCTTCTCGAGCAGGGGCGGGTTGATGAGTGTAGGGTGTCAGCGAAAGTGAGACACTTTCGAACCGAAGACTCAGGGCG
>CAYTEC010000062.1:0-8766 GCA_964436745.1 uncultured Dehalococcoidia bacterium
GGGCGTGCCGAAGACCAGTATAGCCGCGGCCATCCCCCCAATCCACCGCCGCCGCCCACAGGGATGCCCCCGTGTGGAGCCCCGTGGTACACTCCCAGCTAGCTACGATATCGCAACGACGACCGAGAGGCGGACGGCGTGACCACGCGACCCACAGAAGCGGGATCGGGCGCACCCCGTGCACGGGGCTGGGCCAAGGTCCGCGCGTTTTCGGAAGAGGTCCGGCTCGAGCAGAGCATCTTCGCCCTGCCCATCGCGTACGCCACTCTCATGCTGGCGGAGGGCGGACTGCCGTCGCTGGCGGACTTCCTGTGGATCACGCTGGCGATGGTGGGCATCCGGAACTTCGGCATGGCGATAAACCGGGTGGTGGACCGGGCCATCGACGCTCGCAACCCCCGCACCGCCGGTCGGGCACTGGTGTCGGGTCGCATCCGTGGATGGGAGATGGGGCTGTTCCTAGCGGTCACCGTGGCCGCTTTCGTGGTGGCCGTCTACAATCTCTCGCCTTGGGCGCAGCGGCTGTGGCCGGTGGCGGTGGCCATAGTAACCCTCTACCCCTACGCCAAGCGCTTCACTTGGGCCAGCAACCTGGGGCTGGGCGCGGTCCATGCGACGGTCCCCAACGGCGTTTGGATCGCGGTCACCGGCAGCCTTTCGCCCGAGTCGCTCCTGCTGGGGCTGGGCTCGGGGTCTTGGGCCGCGGGCTTCGACCTCATCTACTCAACAAGCGACGTGGAGGTGGACCGACAGCAGGGGCTCCACTCGATCCCGGCCCGCTTCGGCGTGCCCGCCGCGCTGTGGCTCGCCAAGCTGCTCCACCTGGTCACCGTGGCCTCGCTCACGATCGCCGGGGTCCTGCTGGAGACGGGGGTGCTGTACTATGTGGGGGTCGTCGCGTTTCTGCTGCTCCTGGTGGCGGAGCACCGAATGGTGTCTCCCCGCGACCTCTCCCGAGTGGGGACGGCGTTCTTCACGATGAATGGCATCATCAGCGTGGTGTTCCTGGCGTTCGTGGCGGCCGAGACGCTGTCGCGCTGAGGAGGACGGCAAACATGCCAACGTTCGTCTTCGCGATCACGGGCGCCAGCGGGGCGCCGTACGCCCGCCGCGCCCTGGAGGAGCTGATGAGCCTGGGTCACGACGTGGCGCTGATCGTATCGCCGGCGGGGCAGCGGGTGATGGAGATCGAGACCGGCTTCCGGGCGACGGGCGGGCAGAGCGCTCGCGAGGCCGCCTGGCGCGACCTGCTTGGCGCGTCGTACAAGCCAGGGGCGCTGTCGCTCATGCGTGTCGGCGACATCGCGGCCCCCGTCGCCAGCGGCTCCTTCCAGGCCGCGGGCATGGCCGTGGCGCCGTGCTCCATGGGCACGCTGGCACGCATAGCCACGGGCGCGTCCACCAACCTGATCGAACGCGCCGCCGACGTGATGATCAAGGAGCGCCGCAAGCTGGTCCTGGTGCCGCGAGAGGCCCCGCTGAGCGAGATCCACTTGCGCAACATGCTGGCGGTCACGCGGGCGGGCGCGGAGATTCTCCCAGCCTCGCCCGGCTTCTACCACGGCCCTCGCACCATCGACGATCTGGTGGATTTCGTCGCCGGGCGCATCCTGGACCGGCTCGGCGTCGAGAACAGCCTCATGCGGCGCTGGCAGGGCGCCCCGGTCGTCGAGATGGCGAGCCTCGACGACTAGGGGGGCAGATGCCGTACCTGGACCTCCAGAGTTTCCTGCGAGACCTCGAGCGGGCCGGGGAGTTGAGACGGGTCCCGGTCGAGGTGGACCCAGAGCTGGAAATCACGGAGATCGTCACGCGTGTCATCCGGGAGGACGGCCCGGCGCTCCTCTTCGAGCGTGTCCGCGGCGCCCCCTACCCTCTTGCGATCAACATCCTGGGAAGCAGCCGACGGATCGAGATGGCCCTGGGCCGCCAGCCGGGGGAGATCGGGCGGGAGTTGGTTGGCCTGCTGGAGCGGCTCAACCCGCCGTCGCCCAAGTCGCTCTTCGAGTCTCGGGGGCAGCTATGGCGGATGCTCGCCGCCCGCGCCTCCGACCACCGCGGCCGCGCGCCGGCCCAGGAGATCGTCGAGGAGCCGCCCGACCTGTCTTCGCTCCCAGCCCTGAAGTGCTGGCCCGACGACGGCGGGCGCTTCATCACGCTGCCCCTGGTTATCACGCACGACCCGCTTACGAGTGCGCGCAACGTGGGCATCTACCGGATGCAGGTCCACGACGCGCGGCGCACGGGGATGCACTGGCAGCTCCAGAAGGGCGGCGGCCTCCACTACTACCGGGCGGAGCAGGAGGGGCGGCCGCTGGAGCTTGCGGCGGTCCTGGGCGGCGACCCAGCCCTCATCCTGGCCGCGGCCACCCCTCTCCCGGAGGGGTTCGACGAGGTCGCATTCAGCGGCATCCTGCGCGGCAAGCCTCTCCCCATGGTCCGCTCCCGCACCCTCGGGCTCCGGGTGCCCCCGCACGCCGAGTTCATCCTGGAGGGAGTGGTCCCGCCCGCCGAGCGCATCGACGAGGGGCCCTTCGGCGACCACCTGGGCCACTACTCGGACTCCGCGCCCTTCCCCGTCTTCCACGTCCGGGCCATCACCCGTCGCCGCGACCCAGTCTACCCCGCGGCCGTCGTCGGGCTGCCGCCGCAGGAGGACCGAGCGATCGGCGACGCGGTCCAGGAGATCACGGGGCCGCTCATACGCCTCATCCACCCCGAGGTGCGGGACCTGTGGGCCTACTTCGAGACGGGGTTCCACAACCTGCTGGTGGTGTCGGTGGAGAGCCGGTACACCAAAGAGCCGATGAAGACCGCGCTGGGCCTCATGGGCAGCGGGCAGCTATCACTCGCCAAGTGCGTAGTGCTAGTGGAGGCTGGCACGGACGTCCGAGACTTCCGGGCGGTGCTCCAGGAAGTACGAAAGAACTTCAGGGCGGCGGAGGACTTTCTGCTGCTGCCCGGGGTGCCGCTGGACACGCTGGACTTCACCAGCTACAAGATGCACCTGGGCAGCAAGATGGTCATCGACGCCACCCGCGCGGGGAAGCCTCCCCCCACGCCGCCTCCGCCCGCGGCGGCCGCCTTCGACCCGCGCGCCCTCGCCCCAGAGGCGCTCTCGTGGCGGTTGTGGGACGATACGCTGCTGGCGGTCCGGGTCTCGGGCAACGGGCGAGCGGCTCTGGAGCGGCTGGTGCGCGCGCCGGAGCTGGAGGGGCTCAAACTGCTGGCGGTCGTGAGCGAGGACGTCGACATCGAGGACCGGACCGCGCTCTTGTGGGGAATCTTCACGCGCTTCGACCCCGCCCGCGATCTCTTCTTCCCTCATATGACCCTCCACGGTGCGTCTCCAGTGTACCGGGGAACCTTGGGGATCGACGCCACCCACAAGCCCGGCTACCCGAAGCGACTGGAAATGACCCCGGAGGTGGTGCGCCGGGTGGACCAACGGTGGGGCGAGTATTTTCCGTAGAGGGCAGGGCGTGCCCTGCACCCACATCAGGGGAGGTTCGGAAGCCACCGGGTCGTCCGATAGGGGCGCCACCCGCGCAGGGCAGCGGATAGACACGCTCACTGCGAACGAGGCAGGGCGCCAGCACCGAACGAGAGATTCCCCGTTCGCCCTTAGTCCTTCCACGGAAGGATCGAAGGGCGCAACATGGCGAGCCGACGTTCGCGGCACGAGCGGTGGCGGCCTACCGCCCTCTCCCCGCCCGTGTCTCCTCCGGCGGCTTCACGTTGCGGAACTTGAAATAGAGCGAGAGGTCGTAGGCGATCTTGATCACCCCGCACGCCACGAAGGGGATGCTCGCCGCCCCCACGGTCCACACCAAAGTGGCCACCGACGGGCTCGCCGTCCCCACCACACCCCGCGACACGTAGTTGATCCCGGCCATCGCGCTCCGCTCGTTCGGACCCACCACCGCCATCGTGTACGACTGACGCGTCGGCACGTCCATCTGCGCGAAGAACCCCCGCACCAGCCAGAATGTCGCCGCCAGCCAAGCCGTCGGCAGGAATGGGACGGCGATCAGAAGCAGGCTGGCCGGGATGTGCGTGAAGACCATTGTGTTGATGAGCCCGATCCGGTTCGCCAGCTTCGCCGCCACCCACAGCGATATCGCCGCCAGCAGGTTGGACCCGAAGAAGATGAATCCAATGGAGGTCAGCTCGACCCCGAACCGGGTGAAGAACCAGAGCGAGACCAGGCTCTGGACCACCAGGCCCCCCGCGAAGTGGTCCACGGCAAACAGACCCGAGAGCGTGAAGATCAGCCGCCGCGATGGTAGGCGCAACGGGTTCGTCCATCGTTCGGCCCCACCCCCCGCCTCCACCGAAGGCGTCAGCAGCGCGTAGCAGAGCCCGCCCAGCGCGGCGAGCCCCGCGAACGTCACGAACACCACCCTGAGCGCGGCAAGCTCGCCGAGGCCGAAGGCCGCCTCGTATACCGCCGGCAGGCCCGCGGCCAGTGCACCGAAGGACGCGCCGGCGGTCCCCATGACCCCGTACACGGCGTAGAGATCGGTGCGACGCTCCGGAACGGCGGCGTCCGCCAGGCTCGCCTGCTCCAGGGGCTGCGTGGCTCCTCCCGCCGCGCCCCCCGTCGCCGTGAAGCTCCCCAGGAACGCCACGGCCGCCAGCAGCGCAAAGCTGTCGGCCACGGCGAGCGCCAGCGCGGATCCGGCGGTGAGCAGCGAGAAGAGGACCAGGAGCCGCCGACGACCCAGCGTGTCGCCCACGAATACGACCATGATCGCGAAGACAGCCCCTCCCGCCAGGCCCGCGCTGATGAAGAGGCCGATCTGGATGGTGCTGAACCCCAGCAGGTGGAGGTATATCCCGATAACGACGGCCACGCTCCCCTGCCCGAACGCCCGCAGCCCGCGAGCCAGGATAATGAGCCGGGCGTCGCGGCTCAGCCATCGCAGCGGGGACGCAGACCCCACGCTCACGCCGCCCGCCCAGTCGCGCGCGCCATCCCCGCCAACCTTCGCAGAGCGTCGAGCCGCTCACGATCCCTGAGCCGAGCGCGGCGGAGGGCCTCGGTCAGCTGGTCCACCGTCTCGTCGTAGCCCGCGCGGTCCACGGGGTAGGGGTAGCCGTCCTTGCCGCCGTGCGCGAACGAGTAGAGCGCGGGGTCGCGGTGGCCGAGCGGCACACCGTGGACCAGCTCGGCGACCAGGCTAAGAGCCCGCAGCGTCTTCGCCCCAACGCCCCTCAGGGCCAACAACCCCTCGAAGTCGTCCGGGGCCTGCTCGTACGCCGACAGCAGTGCGCGGGCGATGCGGTCCGGGTTGACATCACGGGCCGTGACCGGGTGGTGGGCGGGCATGTGAAGCTCGGGCAGGGCGTTCCCCGCACCCAGCAAGGCGTGCCCTGCACCCACTCTGGGGGCAGGTCGCTCGTACCCCCTGTCGCGGAGTCCGCCAACTGGGGCGCTGGGCGCGTCGAGCGTGTGCGATTCGTCGGGCTCGCCACGAATGGGAGACGGGCCGCGATCCGCCTCCGCGGCTACAAGACGGCCAAGCTCGCGCGCAATCTTCTCCGGACCGTCCTCCACGGCCAGGCGGGTGATGACCCTACGCCCCTCGGCGCTCTCGGCCGCCACCAGGTTCAGCACATCGGACGTGCCGTAGCCGCCGGCCGGTGGACGGGCATGTGCGCCCCCTCCCTGCGCGACGGCGGCGTGGGGCTCCTCGACATAGCTCTCCAGCTCCTCCGAGAGCCAGTGGTAGCGACGGGCGTAGCGAGTGGCGTCGCTCATCCCCTGCTGGACCACGGCCCACGCGCCCTGGGTCGTGAACATGAAGGTGTGGTGGTAGAGCTGGTAGCCGTCCTGAACGGCGGCGCTGTCGACCTTGGCGGCCATACGGCTGGCGTACACCAGGGGTTCGGGGTCCAGCCCGATCCGCTCGCCCGCCGCCGTCACTTCCGCCGGCGTCTTGCGCGACGTGGCGCCCTTGCCACCGGCGACGTACAGCCCGGCCTCATCCTCCAGGCCACGAAGCCCTTCCTTGAGTGCGCCGCATACCGTCGTCGTAAGGCCGCTGGAGTGCCAGTCGAAGCCAAGGACGCACCCGAACGCCTGGAACCAGAAAGGATCGGACATCCGGCGCAGCACGTCCTCGGCGGAGTAGTCCTGCCGGATCACAAGGACCATGGCGCGCGCCAGGTCGGTCATGCGGCGGAAGAGCCACCGCGGGGCGCGGCCCCCGTGGAGCGGCAGGTGGGCAAGTCCGGTGCGCCGGGCCGGGAGTGATGCCACCGCAGGCTACCTCGCCTCGTCGCGACGCCGGTAGACCTCCACGGACGCGGCGTCCAGGACCGCGCCCTTGATCGGAGGCGCAGGCTTGGTGACGCGCACTCGCACCGCCGTCACCGGGAACTCGTCCAGAACCGCCCCGGCAGCCGCCTCAGCGACAGACTCCAGCAACTTCCGGGGGGAACCCTCAACCACGGCGCGGACCGCGTTGAAGAGCAGGGTGTAGCTGACGGTGTCCGATAGCTCGTCGCTGATCCCGGCGGGGCGGAGGTCGGCCTCGACGTCCAGGTCCACCACGAACCGCTGGCCCAGGGACCGCTCTTCCGGCGATACCCCGTGGTAGCCGTAGAAGACCATGCCTGCGAGGCGAATCCGGTCGGACGGCAAGGGGACCTCCTGGGGGGCTGGCGACACGACGGCTAGCCCCCGGTGGGGCCTTGCCGCTCCATCGCCTCCGCCACTTCCAGCAGGCCGCGAGCCCGCCGCACGATGGGGACGTCGATCATCTTGCCGTCCAGTGAGGTCGCGCCCCGGCCCTGCGCCTCCACCTCCGCGAACGCCTCGACCACTCGTCGCGCGTACTCCACCTCCGCGTCGCTGGGGGAGTAGAGAAGGTTGATCGGCGCCACCTGGCTGGGGTGGATGGCGAACTTGCCCTTGAACCCGACCCCCTTTGCCAGCAGGGCCTCCCGCTCCAGCCCCTCCGCGTCGCGGAAGTTCGGGTACGGGGTATCGACGGCGGTGACGCCAGAGGCCCGCGCCGCCACGGCGACGGCGCTGCGTGGGTAGATGAGCTCGGAGCCTTCGGCGGTCCGCTCGATGCCCATGTCGTTCGTGTAGTCCTCAGCGCCGAAGGCGACGGCGGTGATGCGTGGCGACGCTCGGCAGATGTCGAGGGCATGGAGGATGCCCGCCGCCGTCTCAATCCACGGCAGCAGCTTGATGCTCCCCTCCTCGAGCCCGGCCTGTCGCTCGAGTCCCGCGATGAGGGACACGACCTGCGCCACCTCCCACACGGACTCGAACTTGCCCACCGAGACACCGTAGATGTGCGGACCGATGACGGCGGCCAGGTCGTCCTGGATCAGCCCCGTGTCCAGGGCGTTGGTGCGAGGGATCAGCTTCCGACCCGGCTTGACCAAAGCGGGAAGGGCGTCGTGGATCACCTGTCGCGCGTTGGCCTTCTCGGCGATGGGGACCGAGTCCTCCATGTCCGGGACCAGAGCGTCTGGAGACAGGGCCGCCGCCTTCTCAAGCATGTCGGCGCGGTTGCCCGGAACGAACAGCAGGCTCCTCAGAAGCTCCACGATGCACCTCCTCGGCGGGGCGGCGACCGCACCCGCGCGCCTCGGCAGGATTCAACCGACATCGGCGGAGGCCCGAGCGTGGCGGACCGTCCGGCGACCAGTATATAGCACGCGGGCAGGGCGCGCCCTGCACCCATTCTGGGAGCGAGTTGCCAGCACCCCTCATTGGACGATCCTCCGATGGGGCACCGCCCGCGTCGGGCGTCCGTGGCCCGGCAAGCTCACCACGAACGGAGGGGGTCACCACACAAGACCCCTGTTCGTCCTTCGACAGGCTCAGGATGAACGGGCACGGCGCAGTGCGCGAGGGCGCCTCACGGCGAAGGCGGAGACTCCCCCGGTGGCGGCACGAGCAGGACAAAGAACTCGCGGTTGCCCGCATCCCCCACGATGGGGGACGGTGTGAGGTCGCGAATGCGATACCCGTGGGCGATTGCCCACAGCAGGAACCGCCCAAGCACCCGCGCGTGCGCCCCGGCGTCGCGGACCACTCCACCCCTACCCACCTCGCCTCGCTCTGCCTCGAACTGAGGCTTGACGAGAGCCAACACGGGACGTCCCGGCCCGAGGTGGCGCGCGATCTCCGGGAGCACCAGCCGCAGTGAGATGAATGAGACGTCGACGGTCGCCAGGTCAACGCTCTCTGGAAGGGGAAACGGGTGGCGGGCGTTGACCCGCTCCATGGTCGCCACGCGCGGGTCCTGGCGAAGCCGGTGGTCCATCTGGCCGCGCCCCACGTCCACCGCGTAGACGCAGCGAGCCCCTCGCTGCAACAGGCAGTCCGTGAACCCGCCCGTGGACGCTCCAACGTCAAGGGCCGTCGCGTCCTCAACCGAAATGCCGAAGGCGTCCAGGGCACGCGCCAGCTTGACCCCTCCCCGACCCACATAGGGGAGGCGGTCCTTGAGCACCAGGAGGGCGTCCTCGGGCACGGTCACCCCCGGCTTGGTCACCGGCCGCCCCTCGACCAGCACCTCCCCGGCCATCAGAAGGGCGCGAGCCTTCTCTCGGCTCGGGGCCAGCCCGCGGTCCACCAGCAGGGTATCGATGCGCTTCTTCACGTCGTGATCGGACCGCCTATAAGTCGTCAGCTTCCCAACAGATGCCAAGCGAGTATAACATCGCCCCACGGACGCGGCCCGGAGGCTAACGTGCCTGGGCGCGTGAGCCTCCTCCTCTCGGCCGCGTAGTGACGGC
>CAYTEC010000062.1:8866-10847 GCA_964436745.1 uncultured Dehalococcoidia bacterium
CTCTCGGCCGCGTAGTGACGGCGACGTGTTGAACAGCCTGCTTCGACCAGTCCTTGCCTTCTTCCTGACCGAGGAAGAGAATAGAGCCCCCTTCCTCGGCATCCGGATAGGGATGGTACGAGAACTCGCGCGTCGGGGCGTTTGACGCTTGCCGGTCCGCTTCCTATGCTGGGAGGCGACATGGCGGCCTCGTAGCGCCGCCGATCCCATCGAGCTGGCGTCTAGGCGGTCCAGAGCATGAGCGCGTTCATCCGATCCTTGCGCCCCAAGCAGTGGCCCAAGAACGGAATCATCTACTTCGCCCTGGTCTTCACGCTCCCGGGCCGCTGGGACCCGCAGCAGCCGCTGGATGTCCTGGAGCCCCTAGGGGTGACGACGGCGGCCTTCCTCCTCTTCTGTCTGCTCTCCAGCGCAACGTACCTGGTCAACGACGTGGTGGACGCGGCCCAGGACCGGGCGCACCCACTCAAACAGCACCGGCCAATCGCCTCGGGCGGGCTCTCTGCGGGGGTGGCGTCGGTGGCCGCCGCGGCCATGATGGCGGGGGGCGCGGCCCTCAGCTTGCTGCTGACGCCCTGGTTCGGAGTCGTCGCCCTCCTATACTTGGGGCTGACGCTCGCATACTCGCTAGGGCTCAAGCGAATCTCGATCGTCGACGTGCTGGCCCTGAGCGCAGGCTACGTACTCCGCGCCGCGGCGGGCGCGGTTGTGCTGGACGTGCCCATCTCGCCCTGGCTCTACATAGTGACAAGCCTGGGCGCAATGCTCATAGGATTCGGCAAGCGCCGCAACGAGCTGGTCCAATCTACCTCCAGGGAGGGATCGGGCCAGCAGCGGCGGGCGCTGGAGGGCTACTCCGTGCCCCTCCTGGACCAGCTGATTTCGGCGGTAACGCCCGCCACACTCATCTCCTACATCCTCTATACCTTCACGGCAGAGAACCTGCCGGAGAACCACGCAATGATGCTGACGATACCCTTCATCGCATACGGCCTCTTCCGCTATCTGCTTCTTGTGTACCAGCGCAACCTAGGCGAGACGCCGGAGGACGTGCTCCTGACCGACCGGCCCATCCAGGCGACGGTGGTCCTGTGGCTGGCGACGGCGGTGGCGGTGCTGATCGTGGCTGGGTAGGCGCCGGAAAGGGTGACCGTGCTCTTCCGTCGCGCTCGGCTAGGCGCCTGCACGGCCCCTTTGGGTAGTGTTGACGAGGATATGAGGTAGTGATATCCTTCACCAGTCCTTTTAGGGGGCACCCCCGATGAAGTGGTGGGTGGTGGCGCTTCGCCTCACCGGTATGGGGTGGTACGTCGCCGTTTGCATAGTCGGGGGGACCCTGGGGGGGCTGTGGCTGGACCAGATGCTAGGCACCACGATGGTGCTCACCCTGGTAGGGGTTCTGCTGGGGACGGTGGTGGCCTTCTACGGGCTCTACCGAATGGTCCAGCCTTTCCTGGGCAGCATGGATGACGACCAAGCACCGAAGGAGCGCTGATGGCGGCGCAGCAGGCTGGGCGCGGCAAGGGCGTGATGGTGATTATCGCCCTGGTGGCCGTGGCAATGCTCCTGAGCGGCTTGCTGGCCGGCGCCATGGGCGAAGCCTTCTTTCCCGGCAACCCATTCCACAAAGCGGTGGGCGTCCCCCAGCCGGAGGTTCACCTGGCCCCGCAGCAGGTGACGGGTCCCCACGCGGGCGACGCCCTGCACGGCGGCAACGCCTTCACCCTGACCAACACCATCCTCTCATCGCTGATTGCGTCGGGCGTGCTGATCCTGCTCTTCGTACTGGGGACCGCCAGACTCAAGGTGGTGCCCGGACGCTTCCAGGGGTTTCTCGAACTGGCCGTGGAGGCCCTGCTCGGGTTCGTGGAGAGCGTGGTGGGCAAGGAGCGGGGGCGGGGGCTGTTGCCAGTCATCGCCACCCTCTTCCTGTTCGTGGCCTTCAACGCGTGGATCGGCCTGCTCCCCATCTACCAGTCGT
>CAYTEC010000063.1:0-10309 GCA_964436745.1 uncultured Dehalococcoidia bacterium
AGACCTGCTTGTAGGCTTCTCCGAAAGCCGCGACGCGACCGTCCCGATCTTCACGTGGCGGGACTACGGACTGCCATCCTGGGTGGGCCAGGACACGCTGGTCATCGTCTCCAGCAACTCCGGGGAGACGGAGGAAGCCCTCTCTGCCTTCCAGTCGGCGCGAGCCCGCGGCTGCGACACCGTTGCCCTGACGAAGGGCGGCGCCCTGAGCCGCATGGCGGCCGCCGAGAACGTTCCCGTAATGCACGTCCCGTACCGGGGTGAGCCCCGGAACGCGCTGGGGTACAGCGTGATGGGGCCGCTGGCGCTCCTGGAGAGCGCGGGGATCCTGAGTGGCGTGGCCGAGGACGTGGACGAGGCGGCGACGCTCCTCGCGTCACTCGCTGGGCTGTACGGGACGGAGCGGCCCACCGAGGAGAACCCAGCGAAGACTCTCGCCCTGCGGGCACGGGGGCGGCTGCCTCTGTTCTATGCGGCGGGGCACCTCTCCGCCGTGGCCCGGCGCTGGAAGACTGATTTCAACGAGAACGCCAAGTGTTGGGCATTCGCGGAGACGCTGCCGGAGCTCGACCACAATACGGTCAACGGCTACGATCTGCCGTCGTTCCTGCCGGCGGCGAGCCTGGTGATCTTCCTTCGGTCGGGGCTGCTCCCGCTGAGGACACTGCGGCGATACGAGGTGACGGCGGAGCTGCTGGAGCAGTCGGGGGTGGAGTACGCGGTCGTCGACGCGGAGGGTGATGGCGTGCTGGGCCAGATCATGGCCACGGCGTACCTGGGGAGCTGGACCAGCTACTATCTGGGGCTGCTCCACGGGGTGGACCCCTCGCCGGTGCCCGGCAACGAGTACCTCAAGGAGCGCATGAACGCGGCCGCGCAACCCCTGGCTCCCGCCTAGCAGCTACCCGACGGCCCCACGAGCGCTCCCTGCTTCGCCCGGCCGAATCGCACCGCGGAGGAGTAATGGCCACCGAGGAGTCGGCGCCCGAGGCCGGGATCGAGCTCGACGCGCTGGTGGCGCTGAGAGTGATGGAGATCAAGCGGCTCCACTACCCGGGGTACGCGGGCGATGGCAAGAAGGTCCCCTACTACATCCCCTCCGGTAGTCCCTGGGCCACCCACGCCATGACATCCGTGCCGTTGCCGAAGTACAGCACGGAGATTGCCGCGGCCTGGCTGGTGGTGGAGAAGATGCGAGGGCGATGGGCCACGAACGGGTCGGCGGCCGCTTCGGGCGCGCTTCGACTGGAACAGGACGACGAGGGCGGCTTCCGCGTGGCCCTGGGCGAGGGGCCGGACGGCGCCGAGCTGTCGGTGACCGCGCCCTCCGCCCCGGAGGCGATCTGCCGGGCGGCGCTTGAGGTGGCGGGAGAGCCGTCGGACGTCTAGCGCAAGAAGCCCGCGCCGTCACCGCGTTCGCCCTATCGGTCCGCCCGAGGCGGGAGTCACCCGGCCGCTACCGAGCCTCCAGTCGTCGCCCGCTCCCTCGCTCAGACGCCGCCCGCCCGCGACTTGGGGAGCAGCAGCGTCACGGGGATAGCCAGCGACACGACGCCGGTGATCGTCAGGATGGCCGGCCGGTACGAGCCGGTCGTGTCGAAGACCCACCCCATTAGCACCGGGGCCGCCACGCCCCCCACCACCGCCAGCGACTGCATCAGGCCCGTGATGGTTCCGAACGCCCGGGTGCCGTAGAAGGCCGCCGTGAGAATAGGGCGCGCCGGGATCATGCCTCCGAAGGCGACCCCGAACAAGAGCGCGTACACGATCGTGTGCCAGTACTCGCTGACCCACACCAGCACCAGGAAACCCAGCACGTTCAGGCTCACCAGGCCGATCACCACCATTCGCCGCTCCACGAAGTCCATCAGGAAGCCGGCGCCGACGCGGCCCAGGCCGCTGAGCAGCGTGAAGGTGGCGACGGTGGTGCCGGCCGCCGTGGCGGAGAAGCCGATGCTCTCGAAGTAGGGGATCTGGTGGAGGAACATGGCACTGGGCCCCATGGAAGTGAGGCCGAAGATGAGGGTCAGCACCCAGAAGGAGCGCATGCGCAGGGCGTCCGCCACGCGGATGCCCTGTTGGGGCGGCGCGGCGGCAGACCCGGTGGCTTGATCGTCGTCCGCAACGGGGGCGTCGCCGTCGGGCAGGTAGCCGTAGGGCTCCGGCCGGTCGCGGACGATGAGGACGGCGGGGATCCCGACGACCAGGATGCCGGCGGCGCTGATCAGCATGGTGTCCCGCCAACCGAGGGACTCGATCGACAAGACGAGGACCGGGATCAGTACTCCAGAGAAGGTCGCCCCGGAGAACATGAGGCCCATGGCCCGCCCACGCCGGCGGTTGAACCATCGGGCGGCGGCAGCCATGAACGGGATGCCGACCACGCCGCTCATCCCCAGCGCTACCACTATGTACGCTGAGTAGAAGCCGAACAAGCTCTGCATCCGACTCAGGAGCACCATGCCGATGGTGGCGAGAGTGATGCCGACGAAGACGATCCGCCTTGATCCGATCCGGTCCACGAGCAGTCCCACCACGGGCGAGGCGATGCTGCCCTCTATGCGCTGCAGCCCGGCGGCGACGCTGTACTGGGCGCGGGTCCAGCCCAGCTGGACTGTGATCGGGCGGAAGAACGCGCCCATGCCGTAGATGAAGATGACGCTGAAGTAGAAGTGCAGCGCCATGTGGGCCCCGACGATGTACCATCCGTAGAAGACGCGTGGTCGGGTGCGGGCCCCGGGGGGTTCGGCCAATGCTTCGTTCCCTCTCCGAGGGTCGACGACCCTTTGCGCACAGGCCGTCGCGACTCTCCATGTCGGTCGATTGAGGCCGGCGTGGGACGGGTCGTGGCGGCGTGGGGGATCAGCCGCCATCTGCGTCGGCCCGGTCGTCGGTCCAGGCGATCGTGGATGTGGAGGGTATCAGTGCGATGGGTCCCCGGTCAACGGGAGCGGGTCTGGGCATATGGGTAGATGTCCTGGTCGACCCACAGGTACTCAGCCGCGCGGCGGTCGGCGCCTGCGGAGTAGGCACCGCCTTGCACCTACGGCGACGAGGCGACCTGACCAACGGGGGTGTGGATCACCAGGGCGTAGCTGCGTTCCTGAAGGTACCGTTGGATGTCCTGGAGCGCTCGTGCCCGCCTTCGCGGGTCCGTGTCCACCGCCTGGGCCTCGATCATGCGGTCCAGACCGGGTCGCTCAACGACGACGCGTTGAGCCCGCCCTCCGAGGGGTAGTAGGAGCGGAGCCAATCGCCAGCGGCCTGCGTGCCCTGGGGTCCGAGGGCCATGCCCTGGAAGTCGCCCTGACGGCGGAGCACTTGGGGGAGGTAGGTCGCGGGGTCGTGGATGAATAGCGTGGCGCGGATGCCGGCATCCGCCATCTGCTCGCGCAGAAGCTCCGCAATGGCGACCTGGGACTCGGAATAGCGGACCACCCAAAGCCGAGCGTCGATTCCCCCGGGGTGCCCGGCGTCGATCAGGAGTAGCCTGGCCTCCTCCACATTCCGCCCAAGCGCGCCCAGGACCTCCGACTCCGGCAGGTAGGCGTCGGTGGGGGGCATCGCCACGCCCAGGCCGAAGTGGCCCGTGCCGCCGTGGACCGCATCGGCGACTGCGCGGACGTCGATGGCTCGGCTGACGGCCGTGCTGACCCGCTTGTCGTTCCACGGGGCCTGGTCGGTGCGGAAGTGGAGGGCGGTGGAATCGTAGAGCCTGAACTCACCGACCTCGATCTCCGGGTTGAGGTAGCGAAGCCAGAAGCGCTGTTCCGTGGTCAGGTCGTGGGCGTCCATGAGGCCGGCGCGCAATGGGTTGAACCGGGCTCGGACGTCGGGCATGATGATGTCTTCCATCCGATCCAGGTATGGAAGCTGGACTCCGTCGGCGTCCGTCAGATGGTGGGAGAGGTTGCGGTCGTAGGTGCACTGGATTTCGTTGCATTCGACGATCCACGCCCCGGTGCCGATGTTGGGGCCGTTCTCCAGGCTGCCGCCGCCGGCGGCCACGGCCTCGCGGGCCACCATCTTGCTCGATTCGCGGGTGAGGACCGCCAGGAAGTCGGCGGAGGGTCTGGATAGCGTGAAACGGAGGGTGTGGCTGTCCAGGGCCTCGACCCGTTCCAGGTCGCGCCACGCCCAGGCATGGGCGGAGCCCTCGCCCGCGAGGCGCATGATGCTGAACACGGCGTCTTCCGCCACGAACTCCCGGCCGCCGACCGGCGGGATGTCCTGCCAGGTCACGCCACGGCGCAGGCGCACGATGTAGACGTTAGGCTCGGGGTTTTCCCACGCTACCGCCAGGTCGGGAGCCAACAGGTAGGTCCCGGAGTCGATATCCGGGGCGATTTCGAAGCGAAGGAGGCTGCTCAGCGAGCGGCCCTAGGCGCCGAGATACGCTGATCCGGTCGCCTCGATCGGGTCCTGGGACGCCGACGCCGTTACTGTGTGGTACGCGTACAACCCCCCCAACTGAGGGGTCTCCGCGCGGGTGGCGGGGTCGCTCGTGGACTCGCTCGCCTCGGGTGGGGCGGGGACGGGGGATGCCGAAGGCGCGTCGTCGCTCACCGTGGCCGCCGAAGCCGGGGCATCGGGGATCGTGCAGGCCGCCAGCAGGAGCCCGAGCGCCAGGAATAGGGGCGACAGCACCCGAAGGAGCCGGGGGCGTCGTCCTGGGTCGCCGTTGGGCGTCGGTCGCATGTGCCTCTCCGCGCTGGTGTGAATGTTCGATGCGCGGCGAGGGCGGGGCGGTGCCACGGGATGGACTGCGAGCGTACGATCGGCGGTGGTGGGGGTTCGCGAACGGCGCCCTCGGGGTGCATCGCACGGCGCGGCGGGGACGCCTGTGGTAGCTGCAAGAGGGACCGGCGCGGTCCGGCAACGCGAAGGACGAGGTCGTGGGGCAGCACACACCACAGGTGCGCGCGGGTGCCCGAGAGCCGGATGGCCCTCCGGAGGGTGTTCTCGAGCGGAGAGCCGGGCGTGGTGATCGACGGCGCGCTGCCCGCCGTGCAGAGGGCAGCGGCGTCGAGTGGTCCGACGGCCTACTCTGTCGGCTGGATCTCCACTAGGGCACTGCCCTCGATCCACTCCTCCATGTTCCGTTCCTTCATCCGCTCCTCCAGCTCCTGCATGCGGGTGAAGACCTGCCGCCGCCCGGCGGCGTCGGTGATGGCGCTCGCCCGGGTCGCCACGTCCTGTCCTACGCTCTGTGTGAGGTGCACCGTGAGCTCCGCATGGGACAGGAGGTTGGCGTACCAGCTCCGGCGGCCTGGCGGCCCCGCTATGAACAGGCGCCCGTCCACGTTGTGAATCCCGGTCGGGATGCGGCGCGCCTCGCCGCTCTTGCGCCCGGTGGTCGTGATCTCGATCCGGGTATCCTTGTGTAGCGCCTCTCGTACGCTGTCGTCCATCGCTCCATACCTCCCCGCGTGCCCAGCAGGCTAGTGAAGAACCAGTCTCGACTACCTTCGCTACACTCGAGCGGTTAGCGCCGCTATCCGCGCAAGCCACTCGGCTGTCACCGCCTGCGCCTCCGGGTACTCTGTGATGCCGTGGTCCGCGCCCTCGATGGCGTGGAGCTCCGAGTCAGGGATGAGCTCGCGCATGCGCTCGGAGTACGCGAACGGCACCGTGGCGTCCGCCGTTCCGTGGACGATCAGCGTGGGCATCCGAAGCTCGCCCAGGCGGGGCGTCAGGTCGTGGCCCAGGAACGCGCCGTAGTTGCGTATCTCCCCGGTGGAGTACGTGAACAGGTCCTCGTCGGACACCTTCGCCAGCCGCTCGATCAGCAGCGACCTGCGCGCCCTCAACTGCTCGGCGAGAGGCGATTGACGGGCCACGATGCCGGCCGCCTCCGACGGGTCGCGCAGCGATTCCTTGCGCGATTCGAAGACCGCCCGGTCCCCTTGGACGCGGGCCTTCTTCGCCAGGGCCGCGAACTCCTGCCCCCACGGCGTTTCCGACATCAGGTCCGGCCCCGTGTTGAGCAACACCAGGGCCATGGTGCGCTGGGGATGGGCCATGGCGTACTGGAGCGCCACCATTCCCCCCATGGACGAGCCCACGATGATCGCGCCGCCGATGTGGAGGGCGTCGAGCAGCCCCCGCACGTCCGCCGCGATGTCATCGAGCCCGTAGGCGTCCAGGACGTACTCGGATTGCCCGGCGCAGCGCCGGTCGTAGGTGATCAGGCGCACGCCCTCCGGCGCGAACCTGGTGATCGCCGGGGGATTGGGGGTGAGCGTCGAGGCTGCTCCGCCAAAGCCGCCGTGGATGAGCAGCACGGGGACTCCGCTGCCCTGCTCTTCGTACGATATCCGGACGCCGTTCGCCTGCACCGTGGGCATCCAACACCTCCGCGAAGCGCGTCTCTGCCGGGTCCGCGGGTCTGCCCGCAGTGTAGCACCGTTGAGGAAAAGAGGTCCACGGGGGCGGAGGCGAAACGGCGCGCCCGATGGCGCGCCTCAGGCCCCGGGCGGGTCGTCGGCGGGGGCCTGCCGCCGTGGGAGCGCCAGAACCAGCGGCAGCGTGAACACCCACACCCCCGCCGCCGCTATCCAGGTGGCCGCCCAGACCAGCATCCGGTCGGGGACCAGGTTCAGACCGTACACGACGAATGGGGCCCCCAGCACCAGGGCGGCCGATGCCGTGGGGGCTTCCAGCAGGGCGATCTGGCGCAGGATGGAGCGCTCGAAGCCAAGGCCGATCCAGAGGCCCACGGCCGCGAAGGGCACGCCGACAGCCAGGGCCATGGGTTGCTGGGTCACGGATGTCAGGAAATCGACGCGCTCCAGCGCGCCGAGCGAGAAGCCGTGGTCCGGCCCCGCCACCAGCCACAGCGAGGCCACCCACACCGCCGCCATCCCGTCCACGATGGCCAGCGTGCCGAAGGTGACCCGCCCGAAGGCGGACCAGCGACCTCGGAGCAGGTGGACGAGGGCCACCGCCCCGGCGTGGGCCAGCAGGGCCACGATGATGGCGCCGATCGCGTCGCGGCCGACGTCACGGATATCTCCAGTGCGCCCGACGACGAAGGTCTGGTGCCATTCGTCCAGAGCGCCGTAGCCGACGGCAAAGGCGACGGCAAGCACGACCGCCAGGGCGCCCGGCATCGGGCGGGACACTCGCAGGGCGGCGTAACCCAGCGCTGTGAGGGCACCGAACACCCCGCCGTGGAACAACCATTCCCAGACCCACGGTGGGAAGAGGCGTCGGAGGGAGGAGGATGCGGGCGTGTCCCCAAAGCCGGTCTGCTCCGAGGCGGCGTAGATGAGCGCCATCCACCCAACCACTGCCCCCCAGAGAAGCACCACGCTGGCGAGCCGTACGAGCCCCATGCACACAGGGTACGGGATTCGGCGCGGCGCGGGAAGCAGAGGACCGAGCGCCCGGCGCTGCCACGGGCTGCCGGGGCGAGCGTGTCACTGTTCCGGAGCTTCCTTCGCTCGGGGGCGGTCCTGCTGCTCGTCGCGGCGCTCCCGGCGCTGGGGCTGAGCGGGCGGCGACGGGCGCGTTGACCCGGACTCGGCCCGATGCTAGGCTGCCATCGGCCCACGCACGGAGAGGCTGACCAACGAGGGGGGGAGCAATGCTCAAGCTGAGGCACTATACGGTCGCGGTCCACGACCTAGATTCCGCAGTCGAGCACTACAAGGAACGGTTCGGGATGGAGGCTATCGGCGAGCGTCGCCACAACGACATCGGCAACTTCGACTTCGTGTCGATGGGATACGCGGGAGAGATGCTGATGCAGCTCATCGAGCCATCGGCGGACGACACCCCACTCCAGAGGCTGATGCGGGACCGCGTGAACGAGTTCAACCCACACGGCGAGGGGATCTACATCATGGGCTTCGAGACCGAGGACCCGGCCGCGTTCGCGGAGCAGGTCGAGTCTGGTGGGGGCCGCATCACGCGGATTCCCAACTCCTCCAACGTCTTCGTCCACCCCATGTCCTCAAACTTCGTGCTAATGGAAATCTTCCCCACGCGTCCCGCCTAGCAGCCCGGCCAGAGGGGTGGGCGCGGTAGCCATGCAGGTCATGCCACGATGACGGACGCGCCGGTGCTCAGGCGGAGGCGGCTTGGGGCGACGGACCTCATGGTGGCGGAGCTTGGCCTTGGAGCGATGGACACCCCCACGGTGGCGGAGGGGGAGGAGACGCTTCACCTGGCGCTGGACCTGGGAATCGACTTCATCGACACCGCCAGGCTCTACCAGGGCAGCGAATACCTGATCGGCCAGGTCGTGCGGGCAAGGGGGGGAGACCGGGGCGTATCCCTGGCGTCGAAGACCATCAGCCGCGACCGGGACGGCGCGCAGTACGAGGTGGACCGGAGCCTGGGGGTGCTGGGCGTCGACCGGATTGAGATGTACCAGCTCCACGATGTCTCCTCACTCCAGGCGTGGGATGCGGTCATGCGGGAGGGCGGGGCCCTGGAGGGCCTTCAAATCGCACGGGCGCGGGGTCTGATCTCGCACATCGGGATGTCATCGCACAGCCTGAAGGTGCTGGAGAAGGCCATCACGTGCGGGGAGTTCGAGACCGTGATGCTGGAGTACTCGGCCTTCTACCGGGAGGCGGAGCCGCTGATGGCCCTCGCGAGGGCTAGGGACGTGGGGATCATTGTGATGCGGCCGCTCGGGGGCTCGGGCAGAACGAGCAGTATTAGGACCCAGATGAAGGCAGCCGGGCAGGACGTGTACCTGACCCCGTCGATGCTCCTGAGGTACGTGCTCTCCAACCCAGATGTCTCGGTGGCTATCCCTGGCGTCCGGTACCCGGACCGGGTTCGTGAGAACGTCGCCCTGGCCCTCGACTACGAGCCCATGGACGAGCCCGAGAAGCGAGAGTGCGAGCGGCAGGCCGCGCTTCTCTATGGCCCCAACCCGACTGATTCCGGCCGGTGAGGATCACCCGCGTTGTGCGCTTGCCGACCGTCTGCTCTACAACCACGTCGGCGGTCATGCCGCGCTGAACGCAGACATCGAACTCACCGTACCGGTCCTGACGTCGGCAGATGTTCGCTCGGCACTTGGTGCAGGCCTTGTACTTCACCACTCCCCCCCCCGGTTGTGCTCGGCATTGCGCGCCACGTGAGGACGATACCAGAGGCGGGACGCGTTGACGGTAGAGAACAGGTGGCGATTCGGTGTAGGTGAGGCAAAGACCGGCGCGCGGCTTGCCTGGGGGCTGCGCGGCGCCGCGACCCCGAACAAGCCCCGCGGTCGAGGCTGCAGCGTAGGAGCGGTGTATACTCCGAGTGCCGAGCGGGATTCCGGGCCGACGACGACCACTGCGACGCGGGCGGTGTCAGCGAGGAATGGCTGGGGGCCACGCGCCTCCGGGTGGCCGAGCGGAAGGAGTATTCGATGGGCAAGTTGGACGGCAAGGTCGTCATCGTGACCGGGGCCAGCCGGGGAATCGGGGCCGAGATCGCCAGACTGTTCGCCGCCGCAGGGGGAAACGTGGTCTGTGCCGCGCGGACCCTCCACGAGGGCGACCACCGGATTCTAGATGGCTCGCTGGAAACGACGGTCGAGCAGATCAGAGCCGCGGGAGGCGAGGCGCTCCCGGTGGCAGTGGACATATCGGATCCGGAGCAGTGCGAGAAACTGGTGCAGGCCGCCCGCGATACCTACGGCCCCGTGGACGTTCTTGTGAACAACGCCGCGCTGACCTACTACATTCCCGTGAAGGACTACCCGATTAGCCGGTGGCTGCGGGCCTGGGCCGTATCGTTCAACGCTGCGTTCTTTCTCTGCAAGCTGGCGCTGGAGGACATGGTGCCGCGTCGGACGGGGAGCATCGTCAACGTCTCGTCGGCATCGGCGATCGGTCCGGGCCGAGGCCCATACACGATCGATCCGGACAACGTCAGGGGCACTGCCTGCTACGGGGCCGAGAAGGCGGCGCTGGAGCGGTTCAGCCAAGGGCTGGCGGAGGAAGTGTACGGGTACGATATATCCGTCACGTGCGTCTCTCCGTCGGCGGTCGTCGCCACAGAGGGCGCGGTCTTCTTCAACCTGGTGGCCGGGAAGGACGACCCGCGAGCGGAGCCCCTGGAACACATTGCGCGGGCGGCGTTCCTTCTCGCCACGGAGCCGAAGGAGGCTGTCGCCGGGCGGGTCACGTACAGCCAGCAGTTACTGAAGGAGTACGGCATGCTGCCCGACGCACGGGGGACCGGCGTCGATACGGCCGGGAGCGGTTACAGCCAGCGGTAGTCGGCTCGCTTCGCTGCTGCGGGCACGGGCGTCCGCTGCCTCGGCGACAACGCACCCGCAGTCGCGGATGTCGGGTCGCCC
>CAYTEC010000064.1:0-4280 GCA_964436745.1 uncultured Dehalococcoidia bacterium
CGGACGAGGGTGGCCCGTACGTGACCGAGTTGTCCCGGGGCAGCGAGTGCTTCGCTGAAGGAGGGGATTTCTACGTCACGATCCTTGGAACTGACTGGGTGCTCGAAGTATTCGATCTGTTCGCCTCGGAGGAGTAGCTGGGCCTAGCCACGCCCTCCGCTGCTGTCGCCGCTACCCCTTGATGTGCCGCCGTCGCGAGGGTGCGCTTTGCACCCGGGGTCTCGCGCCTCTGCCTTCGTCACACGACCTTCGCTCAGCATGGCTGGCGGCTGTCCTGCCTGATCACAGGACGGGTTTCGTCCGGCCGCAGCCAGGTGAACAGCCGCTCCGTTCGGTCCCCCCGTGACGCCGCTTTCGGTCGGCGGGGGCTGCATGCCCTGGCCGACCTCGCCACCGTGCGGCGGGCAGGAACGGAAGCAGCACCCCTTGCGGCAGATCCTAAATCACCGTGGGGGGTGGCCGCCCCTCTACGCAGGGCGGCGCATGAACCCGTAGGCGTACACCACCGCCGCCAGCACTCCGCCGATGATCGGCCCAGCCCAGTACACCCAGTGGTCCGCCCACTGTCCCGCGATCAGGGCCGGCCCCAGGGTGCGTGCTGGGTTCATGGAGGCCCCGGTCATCGGAACACCGACAAGGTGGTCCACCAGTATCACCAGCCCGATGGCCGCCGGCGCGTAGCTTGCCAGGCCCCGCCGGTCCATGGCGGTCGCGAATACCACGAATACCAGTGCGAAGGTGAGCACGATCTCAGCAATCAGCGCTCCAGTCACCCCGTTCGCCATGGGGCCGATGGCGTGCGCGCCCAGGGTGCCTTCCATGTTGCCGGGCACGACGATTGCCAGAAGAAACGCCCCGCCGATCCCGCCCAGCAGCTGCGCGACGATGTAGGCGCCCGCCTTGGCCGCTCCCATCTGCCCCCCGACGAATGCGGCGATAGACACCGCTGGGTTGATGTGGCCTCCCGAGATGTTGGCCGTGGCGGCCACGAGCAGCATGATCGCGAAGCCGTGGGCGAGGGCGATGGCCACCAGCCGGGCAGCCGTCATCTCGTCGCCGCCGGCGAGGCCGCCAGTGACAACGACGGCCCCCGCGCCTAGGAAGACGAAGAGGCCGGTGCCGAGGAACTCCGCGCCGATTCCGTACCAGGTATCGGTGCGAAGGATTTCGTCCAGCGCGAGCTTCATATCTACCCTCCCATGCAGGGGTCAATTGTGGGACGCCTGGTTTCCGTCGTGTCCACGGACCGGAGCCGGCGCCCCCGTTCCTTTCGAGGATATCGGCGGCTTTCTCTGCTGTCAACCGCGTCCAACGGTTGTGGCCGCGGCGAGGGAGGTCCCTTGTAGCTCCGTGGAAGCTTGGAAGCTCCTGGCCTCCGTCCGCGTCACGGCCGTTGATGCCGAGCCAGGTGGTGAAGTCGCCGCGCCGACCAGCCAGCCTCCCCGAGGGGTCAGCGCCGTCCACAACAGCGTCGCCGTCCCACCCCCATCCTGACGCTTTCTTCCACGGACACCTCAATGAGAAATGCCGTGGAGGGTGAGATGGGCGGAGCTCTGCCCGTGCGGGCCAGCGGTGGAGCGTGTGAATCTGGTGGGAGCGAGCGGGGCACGGGGACGCCTACGACTGCCTGGACGGACACGCCTCGCGAAGCGCGCACCCGGCGCACTGGGGCCGCTGCGCTCGGCAGACCGTGCGCCCGTGGGCGATGACGGCCATGTGGAAGCGGAACACGTCGTCCGGGGCCAGCAGAGCCTCGAGCGCGTCGTGGGCCTGCTCCGCACTCACCCGCGGTCCGATGAGCCCCAGGCGTCGCGTGACCCGGTGGATGTGTGTGTCGACGGGCATCGCTGGCATCCCAAGCGAGAACGAGAGGACCACCGCGGCCGTCTTCGGCCCTACGCCGGGGAGGGCGCGGAGCCACGCCTTCGCCTCGGACAGAGGGAGACCGCGGAGGAAGCCCAGGTCTAGCTCGCCCCGCAGCTCCCGGACGCGGCGGAGCACCGCCTGGATTCGCGGTCCCTTCAGGTTGCCAAGGCCCGCCACCATGACCGCTTCCACCACGCGCTCCGGGTCGGCCGCCGCCACCTCTTCCCACGACGCGTAACGATCGTGGAGGGCGTGGTAGGCGCGCTCCGAGTTCACGTCGGATGTGTGCTGGGAGAGGATGGTCAACACCAACTCGGAGACGGGGTCGTAGCGGGGGTCCCAGACGACGACGCCCTGCCTGGCTTCCAGGAGCCGCAGCACCTCGACCACGCGACGCGCCCCGCGCGACCTGGACTGCGGCCGTCGCCCGACATAGGGGGGCGCGGCGCGCCTAGGCATCGAGGCTGGTGAGGTGGCAGGTGTCGTTGACCAACGCCACCACGGGCGAGATGCCGCCGAGCGTGATCTCGGTGACGGCGCACGGGTCGACACGAAATCGGTCCTTCGCCCGTTCGTCGAGCCCCAGCGCGTGGCAGAGGGCGAGCCGGATGATGGGCAGGTGGGTCACCGCCACCACCAGGGCGTCGGGCGCCGAGTGCTGGGCTGCCAGCCACTCCACCGCCTCACGTCCCCGGTTCCCGCCGCCGGAGGACGAGTCGCCCAGCAGGCCTTGGACCTGCGCTGGAAGTCCCAGGCGCGCCGCGACGGCCTCGGCCGTTTCCCGGGCCCTGGCGACGGGACTCGTGTACAGGGCGGCGACGGGCCGCAGCGCCAGACGCTCTGCCAGCGCCGCTGCCTGGGTCTGGCCGCGGTGGCTGAGGGCGGGGCCAGTGGCGCCGGTGGCCCCGGCGGGCTCGGCGTGTCGGACCATCACGACTATCGTGGTTCCCCTCCCAGAGCCGCGGTCGCCTCCGTGTGGCGCGGTGTCGATTATACATCGTCGGCGCACGCGCTCGCCCTGGCAGCACTCTGGGCCGCGCTGCTATAATGGGCCGGAGCCCCAAGCGAGGCTGGCCGTGCGCAAGGCAATCGGGGACGCTTGGGGCATGCTTGGTGCGTACGAGCCGGAGGTTCGCCCAGGTCCACTCGCCGCCGAGTCGGCTCCTGGGGCGGGCACGAAATGCCCTCAGATGGGACTTCTCGGTCGGCGGCGTTATGGGGTATCGTATAGAGAACGGCAGGGTCGTTGGGCGAGTCGAGGATGCCATGGTCACGCGCGACGCTCACTCCATGCTCACGGGGCCGGGCGCTGTGGCTTCGGGGCCGGAATGGATTGGCGTGTTCCGCGGCGCCCCCCGCGTGGAGCGCACCGGTGTCCCCGTGTCGATGAAGGAGTAGTGGGCTGCTCGTGTCTCTGGAGAAGTACCTGCAGGAGCTAGTTCAGGACGCAGCGCCCCCAACGCACGCGGGGCTCGCCCAACTGTCGGACCTGACCGACGACGAGGTGGACAGCGTGCGCCGGTCGTGGCCGCTCATGGCGGAGGAGAAGCGACTGGAAGTCGTTTCCCGCCTGGAGGCGCTGGCCGAGGACACCGTCGACCTGGACTTTTCGGCGGTTTTTGCGATCGCTCTCAAGGACGAAACGCCGGAGGTCCGCCAGCGGGCCATCCTGGGGCTCTGGGAGTGCGAAGAGCGCCACCTGATCACGTTGTTCATCTCGCTGCTCAACACCGACCCCTCCGAGGAAGTACGTGGCGCCGCTGCCCTGGCTCTCGGCAACTTCGCGGAGCTGGCCGAGGACGGCAAGCTGCTGCCGAAAGACCACGGCCGGATCAAAGACGCCCTGACGGCCAATATCAACGACCCTCTCCAGCCGACGGAGGTCCGCAGGCGGGCGCTGGAGGCGTTGGGGGCGCTGAGCGATGACGATGTGCTCCAGCTCATCATGTGGGCCTATGAGCACCCTGAAGAGCGGTTTCGACAGAGCGCGGTCTACACCATGGGGCGCAACTCCAGCCCGGACTGGCTTCCAACCATCCTGCGGGAGCTGGAGAGCGACGATCCAGCGATGCGCTACGAGGCCGCATCCGCGTGCGGCGAGCTGGGTGATGAGGCCGCCGTGCCCCACCTGCTGCCCCTGCTCGAGGACGACGACTCAGAGGTGTGCATCTCCGCGCTCAACGCTCTGGGGAGCATCGGCGGCAGCTCCGCCAGAAGGGCGCTGACGAACTACGCCAATTCGATCGATGGCGACGAGGCTGTCGCGGAGGCCGCCCAGGAAGCGCTGGCTGCTCTGGAGGCCAACGCAGACCCGCTCTCGCTCAGGAACCGACTCTAGCCCGCGCTTCCCCCGCTCACCTGGCCCCGCCGAGCTGGCCTTTCGCTCACCGCTCAGCCGACCGTGGCCGCACGCC
>CAYTEC010000064.1:4380-10269 GCA_964436745.1 uncultured Dehalococcoidia bacterium
CCGCCCCACGCCGCTACGGCCTCACCGCCTGCCACGCGACGACCGCGGCTCCCAGAAGCCCCGCGTCATCGCCCAGAGCCGTAGTGGTCACGGGGCACGTGGCCCTGTCGGAGCCCATGGCGTAGGCGTTGGCGGAGCGCATCAGGGCGGGGTAGAGCACGTGGAGCATCGACGACACCCCGCCGCCAATGACCACCACGTCGGGGTCCAGAAGGTGGCGAAGCGACGCCACGCCGATCCCCATGGCGGCGCCGGCCGTCTCGAGAACCGAACGCGCCAGTTCATCGCCCTGCCGCTCGGCTTCCGCCACGGTTTCCGCGCGCACGTGGTCCACCCGACCGCCTACCATGCCGGAGAGCAGGCTCGGCTCTCCCGCCCGCAATCGCTCCTGGGCCGTGCGGGCCATGGCGGGGCCGGCCACGTAGGTTTCCAGACAGCCTCTACTCCCACAGGAGCACTCGCGACCCTGGGGGTCCAGGACCAGGTGGCCGATCTCAGCGGCGAAGCCGCGAGCGCCATCGTACAGCTGGCCGTTCAGCACCAACCCGCCGCCAACTCCGGTGCCCCACGCCACGAACACCAGGCTGCTCTTGCCCCGGCCCACACCATAGGCGTGCTCGCCCAGGGCCGCGAGGGTGGCGTCGTTGTGGCTCCGAATCGGGACGCCCACTCGCTCGGCGAGGTATGTCTGGGCGGAGAACCCGTCCCAACCGGGGAGATTGGGCGGGTGGTGGAGCGTGCCGGTCCGAGGGTCGAGCGGGCCGGCCAGCGCCATGCCCAGGGCCACCGCCTCCGCATCCGGAACCGCCTCGCGGAGCTGGGAGAGGGCCGTGGCGAGCCGGTCCATCGCGGCCTCCGGCCCCTTGGTCGCCTCGGTGGGGACACTCGACCGCGCCAGCACTTCGCCCGACGCGGACACCAGCGCGGACCTCATGTTGGTGCCGCCCAGGTCGACCGCGAGTACGGTGGGGGTCTTCTGCATTGCTTCGCTGCTCCCGCTTGTCGGCGTTGGGGTCGGGAACCGGATTCCCCAGACGTGGCCGGCGCTGCTCCGGATCCCTCGGTTCCACTATAGCGCAGAACGGCTTTCCCTATCCAGGCCCGTGCCGCGGCTACCCGGCGCCAGCCTTGACGGGGTAATTCGGGGCGACCTAGAATGACGTTCATCCTATACGCTGGGGTCTGGTGCGCGTGAACGAGAAAGATTCGGGGCAGGTGGCACAGTTCGTGTCAGCTGGAGGCGTCGTCGTCGATTCACCGGAGGGGCGAGTGCGCATCGTCCTCTGCGGGCGAGCTCATCCGCGCCAGTGGAGTCTGCCGAAGGGCACGCCCGATGATGGAGAGAGCCTGGAGGAGACGGCCCTGCGGGAGGTGGAGGAGGAAACCGGACTGCAGGTTGAGATTCGCGAGAAGCTCGGCGCCATCAGTTATTGGTTCGTTCGGTCGGTGGACCGGGTCCGGTGCAGCAAGACGGTGCACTTCTACCTGATGCAGGCCACGGGCGGCGATACGGATCGGCACGACACGGAGTTCGACGAGGTGCGCTGGTTCGATTCCGCCGAGGCGCTACGGCTGATGAACTACCCCAACGAGGCTCGGATGGCCGAGCTTGCCTTGGAGAGGGTTGAGGCGCGACCGTGACGGCGAGGCCGGTTTCGATCCAAGGCGAGAAGACGGTGCTGCGGGAGAAGCGGCTGTCCGACGCCGCAAACGACTACGAGTGGCGCGCCGACGAGGAGCTGGCGAAGCTTGACGCCGCCGGCCCCCTCAGGATTGGCTACCGGGAGTTCCTAGCCCTCTACCATGACGAGGTCCAGTACGACACTCCCTGGTCCCGCCGCTTCGCCATCGACACGCTGGACGGCTACCGGCACATCGGCAACTGCATGTACTACGACATCAATTTCACCGCTCGGACCACCGAGCTCGGAATCCTCATCGGTGACCGAGACTACTGGAGTCACGGTTACGGGACGGACGCGGTCAATACGATGCTCCACCACATCTTCACCGAAACGTCGCTCGACAAGGTGTATCTGCACACCCTGGACTGGAACCGCCGGGCGCAGCGCTCCTTTGAGAAGAGCGGCTTCCAGTCGGTCAAGCCTGTGACGCGCGCCGGTCTCCACTTCATCTACATGGATATTCCCCGTGCGCGGTGGGTATCCCTTACCGACTCCGACGGACCCGGCGAGCCGCGCTGACGCGTCGCTCGAGCGTGGGCGATCCTTGCCTGGCTGGTCAGCTTAGGGTTTCGCGGGACGGCAGGACCACCGTTGCGGTGCCCGAGGTGGTCCGCTCGCCGGCGCTGTTCTCCAGCCAGATGGAGCAGGAAACCGTGTGGATGTCGCCCTCCGAGTCCTTCTTGGTGACGCGCCCTGAGCACGTGAGGGTGTCTCCCGGCACGTCCATGCTTCGGTACTGGACGGCCAGCCGCCTGAGGGTGCCCCGCTCGCCCATCCAGTCGGTCACGAGCTGGCCGAGGAAGGCGCTTTTGAGCGCCCCGTGAACGATGACGCCCGGGAGGCCGGTGGACCGGGCGAACTCGGCGTCGTAGTGGATCTCGTAGAAGTCCACGGCGGCCCCTGCGTACTGCACGAGCTGCCGGGTGGTAGGCCGCTTCACGAGCGGCGGAAGCTCCTGTCCAACCTCCACGTCTTCCCAGTAGCGTGGCGTCGTCATTTCGGGGCCTCCGTCGTGCTAGTCGTAGCGAATGAGCGTGAAACGCTGCCGTGCCACGGTCCGCTCAGACTGGTTGGTGTAGATGATCTCGCCGACCAGGAAGACCGCCGGACCCACGTCGATGGCCCGTTCGCGCACGGAAGTGATGCGGATCACGGCGGTGATGGTGTCGCCGATGCGAACGGGCTCGTGATAGTCCCACTCGCTGCCCCCGTCCAGGGTGCGGTGGAGGGAGGCGAGTTCCGGAGGGTCGGGGATGCCGATGTCCAAGGCGCGAAGGAACGTGGGTGGCGCGACTATTCCGCCGTGGGGCCCTTCGCGGGCCGCCTGCTCGTCGTGGTAGAGGGGGTTGGTGTCGCCGATGGCCTCGGCGAAGCGGGCGATGTGCCCCCGCTCGACAACGAGGGCGGCGGGCGCGCCTGCGCGCGCGAGGATGGCTCTTCGGATCTCTTCGGTCAGGAGCGGGGAGTCGGCCACGGGTTCGTCACCTCCAGTTGAGCACCCGCCGCTGGGACGGGGGACGCGTCGCCGCGCGGGCCGTATACGGAAGAGGCCGCCCCCGTGGGCGGCCTCTTCGCATCGCGTCGGTATCGGTCTAGTAGTCCATGTGCGGCGGCATGCCGCCGCCGGCCGCCGGCGCCTTCTCAGGCAGGTCGGTGATCATCGATTCGGTGGTCAGCACCATGGCGGCCACGCTCGTGGCGTTCTCCAGAGCCGACCGGGTGACCTTGGCCGGGTCGATGATGCCGAACTCCAGCATGTTGCCGTACTCCATGCGCTCGGCGTCGAAGCCGAAGTCCCGCTCTGTGGACTTGCGCACGGCGTCCAGGACCACTGCACCTTCCTGGCCGGAGTTCTCGACGACCAGCTTCAGAGGCTCGTCCAGGGAGCGCATGACGATCCGGACGCCCGTCGCCTCGTCACCGGTCATGCCCTCCAGGAGGGTTGCCAGGGCGTTCTGGGAGCGGATGAGGGAGACGCCGCCGCCGGGGACGATCCCCTCTTCAACGGCCGCACGGGTCGCGGAGAGGGCGTCCTCTACGCGGTTCTTCTTTTCCTTGAGCTCGACCTCGGTGGCGCCGCCGACCTTGATGATGGCCACTCCGCCGGCCAGCTTGGCGGCTCGCTCCTGGAGCTTCTCACGGTCGTAGTCCGAGGTGGACTCTTCGATCTGCTTGCGGAGCTGCTGAATACGGGCCTGGATGGACTCCTCGGAGCCGTGGCCCTCGACGAACGTGGTGTCGTCCTTCGTGGCGCTAACGCGGCGCGCGCGGCCAAGGTCGGCGGGGGTGATGCTGTCCAGCTTGCGGCCCGCCTCTTCGCTGATGACGGTGGCGCCGGTCAGGATGGCCATGTCTTCCAGCATCTGCTTGCGGCGATCGCCGAAGCCGGGAGCCTTCACGGCCAGGCAGTTGAGGGTTCCACGAAGCTTGTTGACCACCAGGGTGGCCAGCGCCTCGCCCTCCACCTCTTCGGCCACGATCACCAGGTTCTTGGAAACTTGGAGGATGCGCTCCAGCCCGGGGAGGAGGTCGTTGACGGCGGTGATCTTCCGGTCCGTCACCAGGATGAAGGGGTCTTCCAGCACCGTCTCCATCCGATCGGGGTTGGTAACAAAGTAAGGGCTGATGTAGCCGCGGTCGAACTGCATCCCTTCGACGAAGTCGGTCTCGAACTCAAGGCCGCGAGACTCTTCGACGGTAATGACGCCGTCCTTGCCGACCTTCTCCATGACCTCCGCGATGAGCCCGCCGATGTGGTCCTCGTGGGCGGAGAGGGAAGCGACCTGGGCGATCTGCTCCTTCCCTTCCACGGGGGTGGACATCTTCTTGAGCTCTTCCTTGACCGTGGCGACCGCGCGCTCGATGCCGCGCTTGAGGGCCATCGGGTCGGCGCCGGCGGCCACGTTCTTGAAGCCGTCGTTGATGATGGCCTGGGCCAGAACCACGGAAGTGGTGGTGCCGTCACCGGCAACATCGTTCGTCTTGCTGGCGGCTTCCTTGATGAGCTGGGCGCCCATGTTCTCGAATGGGTCCTCTAGCTCGATCTCCTTCGCGATGGTTACGCCGTCGGAGCATACCTGCGGCGGTCCGAACTTCTTGTCCAGCACCACGTTGCGGCCCCTGGGCCCCAGGGTCACCTTCACCGTGTCGGCCAGCAAGTCCAGCCCGATCTTGAGCTTCTTGCGGGCATCCTCAGAGAACACGATCTGCTTCGGCATTTTCTCTCCTTAGTAGCGATCACCCTGCGCCGGTCTGCGTGCGTCCGCCGCCGTGCGGCGGGTCAGTGTCCGCCGGTCGGTCCTCTAGGAAACCTTGGCCAAGACGTCCCGCTCGCTCAGGATAAGCAGGTCCTCGCCGTCTTCCTTGAGCTCGGTTCCACCGTACTTGGAGTACAGGATCCGGTCTCCGACGGCGATGTCCAGAGGAACCCTCTTCCCCTCGTCGGTCATGCGGCCCAGTCCCACGGCCAAGACGTCGCCCTCCTGGGGCTTCTCTCTGGCCGAATCAGGCAGGACGATACCCCCTGCCGTTACCTCCTCCCGCTCCGTGGGCCTCACCAGGATACGGTCGTTCAGGGGCGTGAAACTACGAGCCATCATTCCTCCTTGAAAGGTCGCGTGTGGTTGCTTAGCAGTCGGATGAAGAGTCTGCTAACACAGCAGGCAATCATACGGTTTCCCGTGGGGACTGTCAAGGGTCGTGCAGGGTCGCTGGTCAGCCCGCCGTCCGCCTGCCCCCACTGCGGGCGGCGCGTTGCTGAACTACGTGTGGCTGCGCGGCAGGTGCCGATACTGCCGTGCGCCCATCCCCCTACGGGTCCCGCTGGTGGAGGCAGCGACCGGGGCGGTGTTCGGATTCGTCGTTGCGCAGGTCGGCTTCACTCCTCAGGCCCTCTCACTGCTGGTGAGCACGTGTGCCTTCACCGTGATCGCCAGCACGGACCTTGAGACCCAGCGGATCCTGAACAGAGTGACGTTGCCAGCGGTCGTGGTGGTGTTCCTGCTCTTCCCCGTGGGGTTCGGCGCCGGCTCAGGGGTCTGGGATGCGTACCTGATGTCAGCAGCGGGCGGTCTGGCGGGATTCGGCATCCTGCTGGTGCTCTTCTTGTTGGCGAACCTGGCGGGGAGCGACTTCGGAGCAGGCGACGTGAAGCTAGGAGCCTTGATAGGCGTGGCGACGGGGTTCCCCGACGTGTTTACGAGCC
>CAYTEC010000065.1:0-9817 GCA_964436745.1 uncultured Dehalococcoidia bacterium
TCCCAGGGGTTTACTCCGAAAGATCCCTTCTTCCCACTCTTTTCCTGCGAAGGCCGCCGGGCAGCAACCGACAACACCATTCGTCGAGTCCGACGACCCGGCGATTTCTTGTATGTTGGGGACGGCCGTGGGTCGTCCCACACGAGCAAACCCCCAAGCCGAAGGAAGACCCGATGGACAACCTGGGAGAGGCCCTGAGGATCACCGGCGTTGGCGTCGGTCTGGTCTTTCTCTCCCTCACGCTGCTTGCTCTGATCACCCTTGGGTTGACTCGCGTGTTCACGTCGAAGGGGCCAGCAGCGCCGGGAGGCCCCGACGCGGCGCCCCAGCCGCCACTTCAACCAACCCCCGCTGCGGCGACGCCGGCCGGGACCGACATTCGCATCGTCGCTGTCATTGCGGCGGCCCTGAGCGCGACGATGACCTCGCTGCGCCCACCCGGGACGCCGGCCGCCGAGTCCGGTCGGGGCAGACCCGCGTCCGCGTGGCGCATGCAGGGGCGTCGCTCGCTGATGGAGAGTCAGACAACGGCCGGGAGGCGGTGGCGTAGGGCGGTCTGAACGCCGCGGGCGGCCCTGGACCGGCCGGACCGTTACCCGACACTTGGAGAGGAAAACGTTTGCTAACCGGTGAGATCCCTTTCACCTCCGACTTCCTACGAGTGCTCGCGGACTTCTGGGGAAACGGGCTCATGTTCCTGGTGGCCTTCGTCTTCATCTATCTGGCCATCGTCAAGAACTTCGAGCCCCTGCTACTCATCCCCATCGGCGTGGGCATCCTCCTCGCCAACGTTCCGTTCGCAGGCCTGACGGGCGACGAAGGTATCCTTGTCCTCCTGAAGCATGCGGGGCTGGAAACGGAGCTGTTCCCGCTGCTCATGTTCCTCGGCGTTGGGGCGCTGACGGACTTCACGGCGCTCATCCAACGGCCGGTGACGGCGCTGCTGGGCGCGGCGGCGCAGATCGGCATCTTCGGGACGCTGGTGGCGGCGGTCCTCATGGGGTTCGACCTCAACGAGGCGGGCGCCATCAGCATCATCGGCGGCGCTGACGGGCCGACGGCCATCTACATCTCCACCCGCCTGACCACGGAGGAGCTCTGGGGTCCCATCGCGGTGTCCGCCTATTCCTACATGGCGATGGTGCCGCTGATCCAGCCGCCCATCATGCGGCTGCTCACGACGCAGAAGGAACGCGCCGTGGTGATGGCCTACACCGACAAGCCCGTGGCTCTTCCGGTGCGGATCGCGTTCCCGATCGTAATTATCCTACTGACGGCCCTGGTGGCGCCCAAGGCGATACCGCTGCTTGGCATGCTGGCCTTCGGCAACATATTGAGGGAGAGCGGGGTGGTGGAGCGGCTCTCCAGCACCGCGCAGAACGAGCTGATAAACGTGGTCACGATTCTCCTGGGCCTCACAGTGGGCGGAACCATGACCGCGGAGCGATTCCTGGACGTGGACACGCTCTCGATCTTCGCCCTGGGCCTGGCGGCGTTCTCAATCGCGACCGCTGGGGGCGTCCTCCTGGGCAAGGTGATGTACGTGATCAGCCGCGGCACAATAAATCCCCTGATCGGGGCCGCCGGGGTGTCTGCCGTCCCGATGTCGGCGCGGGTGGTCCACCGCGTTGGGCAGGAAGCCAACCCCAACAACTTTCTGCTGATGCATGCAATGGGGCCGAACGTGGCTGGGGTGCTGGGGTCCGCTATCGCCGCCGGGGTGCTCCTGAGCTTCCTGACGTAGCGCTTGGCGCCTGGCATGCATCGCCCGGTTTGGGGTGAGTCCACCACGCGGACGATCCTCTCGTAGCACGCCCTCAGACTCCCGCATGCGGTGAGACAAGCTCACCACGAACGGGCAGGGCGCGGACAACGTACGAGAGATTCTGAGCCTGTCGAAGGCCGCTGTCCATGGTTCGGCAGGCTCACCGCATGGCGAGGGCTTGGTCGCGAACGGCGGCCCGCCCGCGACCAAGCCCTACCCGACGTGCTCTCGCATCCACTCCACGCACAACGTCAGCGCCGTGCGCCGGTGCTCCGGGCCGCTGAACGAGTGGTCTGCGCCGGGGATGATCTCCAGTCGTCGGGGCTCGCGGGCGGCATCGTGAAGGCGGACGGCGTCCTTGACCGGCACCACCTCGTCATGCGAGCCGTGGACCAGCAGGGTCGGGCGCGCGTACTCGCGGACCGCCGCTACCAGATCGTGCCGCGCCGTGTCCTCGTAGAACGCTCGCTTCACCCACGCGCCGGACTCCAACGTTACCGTCTGCGACGGCCCTCCCGGCGTGGATGGTTCGGGGATGATCTCGCACGGCGTCGCCATGAGGGCCAGCGCGCGGACCCTGGGGTCGCGAGCCCCCAGGACCACCATGCCGCCGAAGCTGGAGCCGACCGCGCCGATGTTCGTGGTCGTCACGCCCATGCCCGGGAGCGAGTCGAGAGCCGCCTGGAAGTCGGCGATTCGCCCAGAGAGCGTGGTGTCCTCAAAGGCGCCCTCGGAGGGGTCCGGCCCGCCTGAACCGCAGCCCCGGTGGGTGAACCGCAGCGCCGTGAAGCCTGCCTCCGCCAGCCGCTCGGCCAGCTCTGACCACTTGCCCCCATCCTTGTCGCTCTCCAGGCCGTGGGACATGACCGCGCACGGTGCTGTCCCGCCCGGGCCGTGGAGGTTGGCGGCCAGCCGGTACCCCTGGCTCTCGATGCTCACGGCCCGGCCTCGCTCCGTCATCGACCTCCCCCGTGGCGGACGGGGATGAGCGCGGCCGGGAGGATCAGGGGCTTTCGATTGTCAACCGGGAGTCTTTTCCCGCTCATGGTGAGCTTGTCGAACCACGAGCGGGAGGCCTTCCAGCAGCCTGTCCGTCCGTCCCCCGACAAGCTCAGAATGAACGGACGAGAACGCCATTGCGTAACACCGAAAGGCCCTGCCGGCAGGCCACGCCGCCTCGACACGCGCCGGACGATACGGTAGGGTAGGATCATTCGCATCGAGGGGGAGAGAGTGCGAGATTCACGCGGCCCGTGGTCCATCGGAAGGCACCGATGGACCGCCTTGTGGAACGGCCTCATCATAGGCATGGGCATCATATATATCGTCATCGGGAACTTCCTAGGTGTGGTGCTGCTGGCAGTGGGGATCGGCATGGAGGTCTGGCACCGGCGGCGGGCCAAGAGCCAGGAGCGCTGACCCAGTCCCGCCTTCGCGCTAGGCGTCATGGGAGGAGGAGTCCCACCTCGCGGAAGAACGGGGGTCCCTCGTTCCAGTGCGGGAGGCCGGACACCAGCCGGGCGAGGGCGATGGACTCAATGGCGGGGGCTTGGGCCGATAGGCTCCTGAACCGGGCGGTCACGTATCGGCGCACCTCAGAGGGCTCCAGCCTGACCAGGTAGTCGAAAACCTCGCGTGAGGCGTCGGTGCTCAGCGTAATTGAGTTGAAGAGGACCGTCCGCTGGCCACGGAGCTCGGGGTCGGTCAGGAGCGCGAGCCAGAGCAGCAGCTTGCCGCGGGTGTGCTCGTCTCTGTCTGCCTCCCGCACCAGAGCCGCCACTTGCTCGGGGATGAACCGGTCGAATCCATCGATCCGGGGGTACAGCAGCAGGTCAAAACCCGTCAGGTCCTGAAGCGTTCGGAGGAAGAGGGTCTGGTGGGCGTACGCTTGCGACTCCCGGACGGCCCGGAAGTCGATGTCTGTCAGGGCATCTAGCTCCGGGTTGGCCCGGCTCTGGACGAAGTGACCAAGCTCGTGGGCCAGGGTGCCCAGGACCTGCATCGGCGGCCGCTCTCCCTGGACGACTATTCGGTGCAGTCCTCTCCAGAGGCTCTGGTACCCCACGAAGTCCTTGGCACGAGCGCATCCCTCCAGGTAGGTTCCACGGCTTTCGCCCGAGAGCCCACCGGCCACGTCCCTGCACTCAGCATCCACCCAATCGCCGTACTCGGCCCTCGACACCACGTAGACCGCCAGGGGCTCGTCATCGAGCCCGCGGCCGTAAAGCTCGGCGTAGACCACGGACGCCATCTCCAGAACGTCCGACGCCGCTCCGTCTGACCCAGGCCCGACCGTGGGCGCGTAGGTTGATCGCAGCGCCTCAAGTTTCGATAGGCGCCGCAGGGTCTCCTCGGTCGTCAGGAGGGATGGCGCCGCAGGAGCAGGGGCTCCCAGGAGCCAGACGGCCGTGCGCTCTGCCAGGACCCGGCTAGTGCCATCGAGCTCACGGAGCCTCAGCGCCAGGCGATGCAAGCCGGGCGTAAACGTGTCCGCGATGGGTCGGTCCACCACGAAGTCGATGCGGCCAGCCGCCAGGTCCGGGCGGACCCAGTCCGCCACAACGCGACCGTCCACCAGCAGGTCCACCAGGATCGAGCCGCCGCGCGGCGCGTCGCCATCGTTGCGGAGCGCCCAGCTCACGTAGAGTGGCCCTTCCGTGTACAGCTCCTCGCGGTTCCCGGTCTTCCCCGGCGCCCCCGCGACGACGATCGGTCCCGACCAGCCGGAAGGTTCGTAGGCTGTCAGCGCCGGGCCCGCCGTCGGGTCGTCGAGCGCCGGAGGCGCCGATGACGGAACCAACGCGCCCGACGTGCTCCAAGCGAACGTCGTCGCGTAGCTGTTGTCGGAGCGGGTGGTCTCCGAGACCAGGCGGGTGGGATCCAGAGCCAGGAGCAGAACGTGCTCGCCAGGGGTCAGCGGCATCGTCTCGAGCAGGCCGTCCCAGGGCAGCGTGACAACGATTTCCTGGGCTACGAGCCCTCGCTGCCCGAACCGGGCCACCATCACTTGGTCCAGGTACAGATAGACCTGGAAGAAGTCAGGGACGCTGGAGAGGCCGGCGTTCTTGAACGAGATCTGCACATCCGGCCCAGCCCCGGCGAATGGCCCTGGGACCAACCGGATCGGCTCATCCCAACCGTCGGGCACATGGACCGCCAGGTTCGGCTGCCGCTCGGGCGCCAGGACCTGCACGTCCCTCGAGACCAACGGGGCCGGCAACTCGAACTCCACAGAGTACCGCTTGCCGGTGGCTGAGAGCGGCTGGACCAGACCAGTGGGGTCCACTGCGAGGGTCAGGTTGTGGGTTCCAGGACTGAGGAGCGCGCGCGACGCCAGAACATCCCAGTCGACCACGGAACGGGACTCGCCGGCCTCGAGTTCATCGACGCCCCAGCGTTCCACGGGGACGCCGTCCAGCATGAGGTCCACGGAGAATCCCGTGGCGGCCGGGGCCGAGCCGACGTTCTCAATGGTCCAGCTTACGTAGAGCGGTCCCCCAGACGTCAGGGCCGAGCTCGAGCGAGCGCCCGGCGTGGCCGCCACTACCAGCGGCGCGTCCCATCCGTCGGGAGCGCTTGGCTGGAGCGAGGCGACGGGAGGGGGCTCCGGGGTGGCCATGGCGGGCACGGGAGCCAGAGGCGACGGATTCTCGGTGGTGGGCGGGGCGGGTGTCGCCTCGAACGCCTGGGGAGGCGGGACGCTGGAAGGGGTCTGGACCGGGGCCGACGGAGTGGTCGGCGTCTGTTGGATCGGGGCCTCGGCTGGAGGATCGCTGTCGCCCGTACACGCGACCAAAACAAGCGCCAGCCCGAGGGCAGCGAAAGATACAAGCCGAACAACGTTTGGCGCGACCATGGTGTCGCCCCCAAGACTCATCAAGCCCATCACTCACCTGCGTTGGTGAGCGGCGGGACAATCGGAGAGCGTGTTACCGCTCTGTATTCATGACCGCACGCGCGCCTAAACGCCGTGACGGCTCGAGCGCGGTCGCCCCAATCTTACAGGAAGATGGGGGCGAAGACCAGCGCCACGATGGACATCAGCTTGAGCAGGATGTTTAGGGACGGGCCGGAGGTGTCCTTGAACGGGTCTCCGACAGTGTCGCCAACCACTGCGGCCTTGTGGGGATCGGACCCCTTGCCGCCGTGGGCTCCCTGCTCAATGAGCTTCTTGGCGTTGTCCCAGGAGCCGCCCGCGTTTGCCATCGTGACGGCGAGCATGAATCCGGTGGCAATGGAGCCCATGAGCATGCCAGCAAGGGCTTCCTTGCCCAGCAGCATGCCGATGACCAGCGGCGCCAGTACGGCCAGGACGCCGGGGGCCACCATGCTCCGCAGCGCTCCACGGGTGCTCATGTCAACGCAGCGGGCGTAGTCCGGCCGCCCGGTCCCGTCCATGATGCCCGGGATCTCGCGGAACTGGCGGCGCACCTCGTTCACCAGGGCGAATGCGGCGCGACCCACGGCCGACATGGTCATGGAGGAGAAGAAGAAAGGCAGCATAGCGCCGATGAACATCCCCACCAGCGTCTTGTGGTCCAGAAGGCTCGCCACATCCATACCCACGGCCTGGGAGTAGGCTGCCATGAGGGCCAGGGCGGTGAGGGCCGCCGAGCCTATGGCGAACCCCTTGCCGGTGGCGGCAGTGGTGTTCCCCAGGGAGTCCAGGGCGTCGGTCCGCTCCCGCACCTCCGGCGGCTGGTGTGCCTGCTCCGCGATCCCCCCGGCGTTGTCCGCCACGGGACCGTAGGCGTCCGTCGCCAGCGTGATGCCAAGAGTGGAGAGCATGCCCACGGCGGCGATCGCAACGCCGTAGAACCCGAAGATCTCAAAGGAGATGAAGATCCCCGCCGCCACCACCAGCACGGGGACCAGCGTACTCTGCATGGCGCTGGAGAACCCCTCGATGATGACCGTGGCCGCCCCCGTCTCGGAGTTCTGGGCCACGCGCTTCGTGGGGGCGTAGTCGTAGGATGTGTAGTACTCGGTGACTAGCCCGATGATAACGCCGCCCGCCAATCCGGTGACCACGCACCAGAAGAGCTTGAGCCCGTCGCCATCCGGGAACTCCAGGAGCCGTGTCGCTCCGAAGGTGATGGCCACCACCAGTCCCCCGGCGATGAAGATGCCACGCCGCAGAGCCCAGAGCAGGTTGCTGAATGTGGCGTTCTCGGATGCCCGCACGAAGAACGTCCCCACGATGGAGGCCGCGATGCCCCCGGCCGCGATGACCATCGGCAGAATTAGGAATGGCGAATCAAGGGATGTGATTTCCGGGATGCCGGAGCCACCCTGACCGGCGGAGAAGACCGCGATGGCCATGGCGGCGATGATGGAGCCTACGTAGGACTCGAAGAGGTCCGCTCCCATCCCTGCCACGTCGCCCACGTTGTCCCCAACGTTGTCCGCGATGACCGCCGGGTTCCTTGGGTCGTCCTCCGGGATGCCCTGCTCCACTTTGCCCACCAGGTCGGCCCCCACATCGGCCGCCTTGGTGTAGATGCCACCGCCTACGCGGGCGAACAAGGCAATGGAAGACGCGCCGAAGCTGAACCCGGCCACCCACTGCATGATGTTGTTGGCGCTCACGGCGACGGCTTCGGGCGCCGGGTCCTCGATGGCGCCGAACACCATGTATAGCGCTGAAACCCCGACCAGCCCCAGCCCGACGACCATCAACCCCATCACCGCGCCGCTGGAGAAGGCTACCTGCAGGGCCGCGTTGAGCCCGCGCGCTGCCGCCGCCGTCGTCCGCACGTTGGCGCGGGTGGCAACCAGCATCCCCAAGAAGCCGGTGCTAGCTGATATCAGGGCGCCTACCACATAGGCGATGCCGGTGCGGTAGTCGATATCCGGGATCACCACCAGCACGACCGTGACCACCGCCACGAACGCTGCCAGGGCGATGTACTCGCGCCGTAGGAACGCCAGAGACCCTTCCTGGATAGCCTTGGCGATGCTCTGCATCTCCTCGCTGCCCTGCGGCGCCTTCAGGACTCGGATGACTAGGATGAGGGCGAACAACAGCGCCAGGACTCCGGCGGCCAGGGCGATTGCGATTCCGGTCACGGGCTACACCTCCGTCTGATACGTGGGCTCGACGTTATGCGTTGCGGAATCTACCATGATGGCCGCCAAACGTCAAGCAGATAGGGGAGGCGCCAGCCCCGAATAAGAAAGAGGGGCCGCCTCGCCAGCGGCCCCTCTTTCTTGCACACATCGGTAGGGTGCGTTCCGCGTCAGTCCAGATTGCGAATCCTTGGCACAAAGGCGATGACATAGACGGACAGCAGCACCAGTATGAACGCGAGCCCGCCCACTACCCACTGGACCCCGTCATAGCCCCCCCGCGTGCCAATAACGTCCACCAGCCAGCCCGTGATGCCGACGATGAAGCTGGTCAGGCCGAACTCCATCATCATCATGCTCATGACTCGACCCCGGTACTCCTCCTGCACATAGTACTGGAGCAGGGTGTTGCCCAGGGTCATCCGGGCTGTCTGCCCAAGCCCGACGAAGACTATCGTGACCAGGGCGATCTCGTAGGTGGGGGCGAAGGAGAACGCCATCAGCGCCGCTCCAAGGATCAAGGCGCCCACCATCAGAATCAGCCCTCGCTTCTTGTTGGGCAGCGATGCAAGCAATATGGAGCCGGCCATCGCGCCAATGCCCGAGGTGCTTATCAAGAACCCGAGGCTACTCGCGCTCACTTCCCAGACATCCTCCGTGAACACCGGGAGGAGGAACATGTAGGACATGGAGAACAGGACCGTGAGGAGGGTGATGAGCAGGAGCACAAGAATGGTGGGGTCGCGGCGGACGTACTTAAAGCCGTCTATCACGTCCGCTAGCGCTCCGCGGCCCTGCAGCGATATCGTGCCCACCTTGGGCATGAGCAGGATAAAGCCCACGGCCACGATGTACATGCCGGTCATCACGTAGTAGACGGACGCGAAGCCCCCGATGCCATCCCCAATGCCGAAGAAGTCGACCAGAAAACCGGCGAGCGCCGGGGCCATCAGCCGCAGGGAGTTCATGCCGAGGGTGTTCAGCGCCACCGCGTTCATGAGCTGCTCGCCGCCCACGATGTCGGCGATGATCGCCTGACGCGAGGGCATCATGAGGCCCATGATGGTTCCTTGGACCAGTGACGCGCCGATGAGGATCCACCAGGAATTCGAGTTCTCGACGCTCATGAATCCCAGGGACAGGGACACTGCGACGGCAAGGGCCACCACCGCGGAGGCCGCCTGACCCCAGAGGAGGACGTATTTCTTCTGGACCCGCTCCGCCATGACCCCGCCGAAGAGGGAGAAGAAGAGCATGGGCACCGCGTTGGCCATCGCCATTACGCCGAGGGCCGTGGCAGAATCGGTCAGGCGGAAGATCAGCAACGACCGGGCGAACATCTGCATGTTCATGGCGGCCATCTGACCCATCATGGCGCCGTAGTACAGCCGGAACACGGAGTTCTTGAAAGAGCTGAAGGTCCGCAGGTTCTTGAGGCTCAGGGGCGCTCCGCCGCCCCCGCGGCCCATTCCCATGCTGGCGACGTCCACGGAGGGGCCTTTGGGCGGGGGCGTCCCGCCGGACCCACCCCCGTTGCTGCCGCCGTTGGTCTTCGTGGCGCTCTCGGGCGTGTCCGTCACCGCGGACAGCCTGCGCTCCTCCGCATCCCGCTCCGAATCAGCCATCGCCACCACGCCTTCCCATGGGACCCGTCTCGGCGTGAGCGGGCCTGTCACTTGTCATAGGGCCTGAAGGTGCGCCGACGCCCCTCCGCACTTCGGTCCGCTACGGGCCGGGGCACGGGAGGGGCCGTGGGCCGCTAACGATTCATTATCATCCAAGCGGGCGGGCTTGTCTACGGCCGAGTGGCGCGGGATTGCCTCCATCATTGGCCCGGCTTGTTCCTTTCGCGGCGGCGCCGGAGGCTGCCATTGCTTCCTGGGTGGCGGCTTCCCGCCGACTGCCGTGATATAATCGTTGGTGCCGTGGAGAGGTGGCAGAGCGGACGAATGCGCCGCACTCGAAATGCGGTGTGCCGCAAGG
>CAYTEC010000066.1:0-9131 GCA_964436745.1 uncultured Dehalococcoidia bacterium
TTCCCCACTTCATGGCTCGTTGCTGCTCTTACCATTCCTCTTCCCTTCGTCGCCCCCACTTCCCGGGCGGTGTGTGCAATCGACGCACGGCTGTGCTATACTGGATTCTACTGAGGTGCAAGCGCACCCACACGACGCGGGGTGGAGCAGCGGCAGCTCGTTGGGCTCATAACCCAAAGGTCGGTGGTTCGAATCCACCCCCCGCTACCACGGAAACGTACTTGAAAGGCCCCCGACCGAGCAATCGGTCGGGGGCCTTTTTCATCGCCCTGCTACCGAACCGCCTCGGGGACGCCGCTAGGCGCGCCAGACCCGCCGCCGGTCCCTCGTCGAACCGGAACGAGGCCGCCCGCGGCTTGCCTACCACGCCTCGTCCAGCACCCTTGCCAGCTCCTCCAGTCCCTCCGGCTGGCGCGGGTTATGTGGGGTGTAGAAGTCGTGGAGGGCGACCTCCGCTATGCGGGGGAAGTGCTCCCGCGTCACGCCCGCGACATCCCGCAGCCGCTCGGGCAGCCCGAGGCCCCTGCGCAGCTCCTCCACCGCGGTGATGCACCCCTCCGCCACCTCGGTCGCCGTGCCGCCAGGCGATACGCCGAGCGCAGGGGCGAACGTCGCGATCCGGTCGGCCGCCACGTCCAGGTTGTAGCGCATGGACCGGGTGACCATGACCGTGTTGTTCAGGCCGTGAGGGGTGCCGCAGACGGACTGGAGGCAGTGGCAGAGCGCGTGACCGATTCCCAACCAGGTGGTCTCGATCATCAGGCCGGAGAGGTAGCCGCCCAGCAGCGCGCGGCCTCGGGCATCCACGTCGGTCGGGTCATTGAACACGGCGGGCAACGCTTCGACAAGGAGGCGCGCCGCGTGGAGGTAGACCCCGTCGGCGACCACGTTTCGATCCCTGGAGTAGCTTCCTTCGAGGCAGTGGTGGAGCGCGTTGAACCCGCTCGAGAGAAAGAGCTCCCGAGGCGTGAGCTGGGCCAGCTCGGCATCCAGGATGGCCGTGCCTGGGCGCGACGCCGAGTCGCCGACTCGCTCTCCGTCCACGGATATGTAGCCGACGTTCGCCTCGGCGCCTGAGAGGGTCGTTGGGATCGTGATGAGCGGCACCCGGGGCGCCGCCGGGTCTCCGCCCGCCAGGTGGAGCGTGAGCTGCCGGGCGTACCCGATGGCGATGCCGCCGCCGACGCTCACGACGAGGTCTGGGCGCGTCTCGGCAGCCAGCGCCTCCATCGCGCCGCGGGCCTGCCCGCGTTCGCCGATGTCGTAGACCACCCCGGTGAACGTCCCCGCGAGCCGTCCGCCCAAGCTCTCTCGCAGGACGCCCAGCGCGGGCGTCCGCTCTGCGATGCTTCTCCCGCAGACGACCAGGACGCGATTCGCCCCCAGCCGCTCGGCTTCCTCGCCCACCTGGCGGAGGGCGCCGGGGCCGCAGACGATGCGCACCCCGGGATGCATCATGGTGAAGGTGGTCTGCTCAGTCTCCATCTGTCCCCCAGGACTCTCGGCGTCCCCGAAGGCGCCGTGATCAGTCGTCGATTTTCGCGCCGCTCACTCCGCTCCCCACGAGCCGCCGCTGCCCGTGGGGATCACCGGCAGGATCAGGCATGACGGGCGCTCCCGGTCGTGGTAGACGCGGTTTTCGGAAGGATAGGGGCACGGCTCCGTCTTGGGGAAGTTGGCGTTCATCAAGTCCAGGCGGATGCGATGGCCTCGCCGAAAGACCTGGCTGGTCGGCCATACCTCTATCTCCAGCCTGTACGCTTCGCCGGGCGTCAGCGGCTCAGGACTGGCGTGCGAGGTCCGATGGCTCGCTTTCAGAAGTCCATCCGTCCGCAGCCAAGACGTCCCATCCGGGAACACGTCGGTCAGATGTGCGATCCACACCTGGTCCACGGCGGTGCCAGACGCGTGGAGCTCGACTGTGATCTCGCCCGTGACCTCCACGTCTTCATCCAACACCGGCGTGGTGTAGGTCAGGACCTGGCCGCCGGCCTCGTCCTCCCGCTGGTCGCTGCCGGGGTTGTTGGCGCCGATCGCCAGGCTCCGCAACCCGATGCTCCCGGACAGGTTCCGCGCGTCGGGATCGTAGGAAAGGGCGTCGGGGGGCTCGTCGGCCGCGCAGGGCTCGGTAGTCAGCGTACCGTCGTTGGGCGAGGCGGCGGAGCCGCTCCTGCTGCCGTGGAGGTAGTAGTGCGTGTACTGGGTGCGCGCCAGGGGCCATTCCTGCTCGAGCCGCCAACGCCCGTCCTGCGGCCCCTCGGCATTCGGGTCGGCCCCCACGACGAAGATGCGGACGGGAGCCTCTGAGAGCACGCCGGCGTCCTCGCCCATCAGCCAGTGGGCGAACCACGCCTCTTCGAGGCGGAGAACCACGGGCGAATCGATGGCGGCATGGAACCAGGCCCCCATCACGAGCATCTGCGGCCCGGCTTCGGGGTTCCCCTTCATGCCCTTGTAGCACTCAAGGTTGCCCCGCTCGAACTGGTCGTACCACCCGCCGATGTGGATCGTGGGCACGACCGCGCGGTCGTACTTGTCGTCGATGGACTGCCGCCGCCAGTAGTCGTCGAGCGTGTCGTGGTGGTACGACTCCAGCAGGAAGTCGGTCGAAAGTGGGTTGCCCTGGCCGGCGCGCATCCGCTCGACGGTCTTCCGCGCACGGGTGAGCGACACGCGACGCCGGCGCGCCATGGTCCTCGCGTCCCCCCCGCCGTCTAGGAAGGGCTTCGGGCCCGTGTTCGCTTCCACGATCTGCGCCCAATGGGCCGCGTGGGCCACGTGCCACACACCGCCGCGCCACCGGCCGTCCAGGTAGTTGTTGGAGGTCCCCAGCCCGCAGACCATGGCCGTCAGGCCCTCTGGCTGCGTCGGGGCCAGTAGGTAGCCCGCGTTGGCGCCGTACGATGTGCCGATGACCCCCACGCGGCCCGTGGACCACTGCTGCCGCGCGGCCCATGCCACGGTGTCGTGGCCATCCTCGGCGTCGTCGAGGTAGTATCGGTATTCGCCCTCCGAGTGACCCGAGCCACGGCAGTCCTGAAGCACTAGGGCGTACCCCAGGCCCACCCATCGGCGCGCGCGGTCCGCGGAGGCGGGGGCATCCTTGCCGTAGGGCGAGCGGCTGACCAGCGTCGGGAAGGGTCCCGGTCCGGGGGGGTGGTACACGTCGGTCGCCAGGTGGACGCCGTCGCGCATGCGAATGTAGAAGTCCCTGCGGACCCGGACATCGACTTCCTGCATGGCGCTCCTCCTCGAACAGCGGGGTTGGGGCGGTCAGGCGAAAGAGGGTGGCGCAACTGTACCCCCGCGCGTGGAGCAGGTCAAGGCGAAGGGGCGCGGGATTGCCATCGTTCGATGGGGCCCGTATCGTGTAGCGAGCCAGTCTGTACGGGAGGCGCGCCATGGAGCTCCTCGACGCCATGTACACGCAGCGGGCCGTTCGCTACTTCAGGCCCGATCCGGTTCCCGACGACCTGATCCGTCAGGTCCTGGACGCGGCCATCCGGGCCCCGAGCGGCAGCAACTCCCAGCCGTGGGCCTGGGTGGTGCTGAAGGACGCCGAGTTGCGACGACAGGTCTCCAACTATTACCAACGGGCCTTCGATGCCGGGTACGGCGCAATGACCGATCCCGATCCGAACCCAGCACGGCAGCGCGTGCGGCGCTCGGCCGCCCACCTGTCCGAGCATATGGGCGAGATCCCCGTGCTCATCCTCGCGTGCATCCGGCACGATGGCTCCCCCGGGCGGATGCTGCGGGGATCGTCCATCTATCCGGCCGTGCAGAACCTGATGCTGGCGGCGCGGTCGTTCGGCCTCGGCACGGTGCTGACCACCATCCACCTGACCTACGACAAGGAGGTCAAGGACCTGCTGGGGATCCCGGCCGACGTGGACGTGGCGGCGCTCATCCCGTTGGGGTATCCGGCGGCGGAGAACGCCTTCGGACCCACAAGCCGTCGGCCGGTGGAAGAGCTGGCGTTCCTTGACGCGTGGGGCGCGCCGCTGTCCTGAGCTCGGCTGCTCGCGCCGGGCGGACCTCAAACCGGCGGCTGGTTACCCCATTCCCAGGACGAGCCCGCGGATGTACGCCGCCTCCCCCGAATGGAGGGCGCCGTCATTGGCGACGCTCACCAGACGCACCCCCACCGTGGGCAGGGGCTGAAAGCGGGGCTCGTCAAGCACGACTTCCAAGTCCGCCGGCGTAACGGTCGCCAGGTACGCCAGGGACCTCTGGTTGACCGCGTCGTGATAGCCGATCAAGGTCTCGGGGCTCGCGGTCTGGAAGGCCGCTACCTGTGCCGATGTATGGCCCGTCCCCGTATCGAGTGGGTCGGGCGGCATGTCGAAACGCGCGTGCCATCCGTCCGCGATCCATGCCTGAGGACGCCCTGCCAGGTCGGACAGGTGGTGGTCCTGAACGCGGGTCAGGTGCCAAACGGTCCAGGCAATCGAGTTGGCGTCGTCGCCTGGGCGGTAGAGGAGCTGCTCGGCTGTGAGGGCCCCCACGACCCTGCGGACCGTCTCTCGCACCCGGCCAAGGGCATCGGCCAGAACGTCCTTCGCTTCCACGGATCAACTCCTCCACGCATGGTTCGTAGCGTCCCAGGCGGGGCTGGCCCGCCTGGCGCGGAACGCGGTAGGTGTACCAGATGCGACGCCACGGCGCCAGCCTTGATGGCAGCTTGCAGGGCTTCTTGATGGTCCACCAGTTTCTTCGTCTCCAGAGGCCACGCGGTCAGCTGGTCGCTACCCAAATACAGCCGGGCCAGGGTGGTCAGGTTGCCTGTCTCGGGGGTAGGTAGTTCAAGTCTTCCTGGGAAAGGCCCAAAACAGTCCATCCTTCATCGCCTGCCCGCGCCATTCTCGCGGCGAGATCATCTTGTTCCACACCGAAACTCTTGTACGCCTTGCCACAGCAATGATTTCCGTGAATAGCTACCAGTCAGCGACTACCATGTTATTTGATCCGCTAGGTCGCCGAAGTAGGCGCCCGGGTCCACCTTCTGGAACGGGTCCCCGGAAAGCACAACAACCCCTCGGTCCACCAGTTTCTTCATCTCCGGCGACCACGTCGTCAGATGGTCACCCCTCAGGTCCAGCCAGGTCAGGGAGGTCAGGTTGCCTATCTCGAGGGGCAACTCCGTAAGCTGGTTGCTACCCAGGTCCAGTTGGATCAAGGCGGTCAGGTTGCCTATCTCGGAGGGCAGGGCCGTCAACTCGTTGTAAGACAGGTACAGCCCCGTCAGGGCGATCAGGTCGCCTATCTCGGGAGGCAGCGCCGTCAGCTGGTTCTGTCGCAGGTGCAGCCCATTCAGGGAGGTCAGGTTGCCTATCTCGGGGGGCAGCGCTGTCAGCTGGTTATCCCTCAGCTCCAGCCGGGTCAGGGTGGTCAGGTTGCCCAGCTCAGGGGGCAGTGTCGTCAGCCGGTTCTGGCGCAGGTTCAGCCAGATCAGGGCGGTCATGTTGCCTATCTCTGGGGGCAGCGCCGTCAACTCGTTGTATGACAGGTGCAGCCCGGTCAGAGCGATCAGGTTGCCCATCTCTGGGGGCAGCGCCGTCAGCCGGTTCTGGCGCAAGTTCAGCAAGGTCAGGGCGGTCAGGTTGCCTATCTCGGGGGGCAGCGCCGTCAACTCGTTGCCATCCAGGTGGCCGCCATCCAGGTTCAGCTCAGTGAGATTGGTCAGGTTGCCTATCTCGGGGGGCAACTCCGTCAGATGGTTGCTACCCAGGTCCAGCCGGGTCAGGGCGGTCAAGTTACCTATCTCGGGGGGAAGGTACTCTAAGCCTTCCTGGGAAAGGTCTAGAGTAGTCCATCCCTCATCGCCCGCTTGCGCAATTCTCGCGGCAAGATCATCTTGGTCCATACTGAAACTCCTGTACGCCCCGCCACGGCAATGATTTCCGTGAATAGCTACCAGTCAGCAACTACCATAACATGCGATGCCCAGGAATGGTTACCAATGGCCGTCGGGCATAGCCCTAGAGCGCTAGGGCGACCTAGCCGAGGCGAGTCAGGAACAGAACCTAGGACAATCAGTACTCAATGACGTTCCCTTTGGGAGCGGCAGCGGCTATTGCAGCTTGTCGTGGAGCGGGTCAGCATCGAAGATGGCTGAGTCCGAGGCGACACGGCGATACCAGCCCCCGGATGGTCAATTGCGCAACCGTCATGGTGAGCGCGGCGAAGCACGAACGGGAGGTCTTCCAGTCGCCCGTCCGTCTGTCCTTCGATAAGCCCAGGATGAACGGACAGACGCGCCAGTGCGTAGGGCCGGTGGGCCGCGGGGCTCCTGCACGAAGCGCCCCGTTCCACGCCGGTTGACCGTCCGCGGGTGCGATGCTAGCCTACGTGGCTCGCAGGCATCGGCGACGGGGAATCGGAGGGGGGATGCGATGGCGAGGTCGGGAGTCGTGGAGGTAGAGGGGCTGGTCAAGGTGTACCCCGGCGGCACGCGGGCCGTCGATGGCATCGAATTTGCTGTCGAGGCCGGGGAGCTGTTCGGGTTCCTGGGGCCGAACGGCGCTGGCAAGAGCACGACTCTCAAGATACTGGCGACCCTCCTGCGCAAGACCTCCGGGCGGGTAATGGTGGCGGGCCACGACGTGGAGCGGGACCCGAAGGCGGTCCGCAAGGCCGTCGGCTTCGCGATGCAGGACGTGGGGCTCGATGACCTGGCGACGGGCCGTGACTTTCTGACGCTCCAGGGGCTCCTCTACCGGCTGCCCCGTGCCGAGGCGAAGAGGCGAGCCGAGGAGCTTCTGGACATCGTGGGACTGACATCGGTTGCGGGCCGGCGCGTGGGTGCGTACTCGGGGGGGATGCGGCGGCGCATCGACCTGGCCGCGGCGCTGGTCCATCGCCCGTCGGTGCTGTTTCTGGACGAGCCCACCACTGGCCTGGACCCCCAGAGTCGGTTGGCCGTGTGGGATTACCTCCAGGAGCTGAGCCACGAGGGCGTGACGGTGTTCCTCACCACGCAGATGATGGAAGAAGCGGACCGGCTGTGCCGGCGGATCGCCATTGTGGACGCGGGCAAGATCGTGGCGGAAGGCTCTCCCGAGGAGCTGAAGCGGCGCGTGGGGGGTGACGTGGTCCGGGTCGTGCTTCAGGGCGGGGCTTACGCGGGCGCCGGGGCCTCGGCGGCGGGGGCTGCGCTGCGCGACCGGCCCTACGTCAGTGACCTGGCGGAGAGCGATGGCGCGATATCGGTGCGGGTGGAGGACGGGGCGGCTGTGGCTCCGGATATCCTCCACGTCCTGCGGGAGGCCGGACTCCCTGCGGCCGAGGTCTCGATCTCCAGCCCTTCCCTCGACGATGTCTTCCTGGGGTACACGGGGCATACGATCCGCGCCGAGGACGCAACGGGCGACGAATCCGGGCGGCTCGCGAGGCCCTGGCTGGGGCTCAACCGGCGCTAGGGTCCGCTCGGTAGCATAGTGGCGGACCCTCGGCTGAGGAGCGTCCGCGCCGATCGTCCGTGGGGCTTGGAGTTCCCCGAGCGGTTGGTTGGACCGACGGAGCGGTGGAGAGCCGACAGGGAAGGTTGTTCCCCATGCGCGAGACCTACTACATCTTCCGGCGAAACCTGCGGGTGTGGCTTGCCCAGCCCGTCAACCTGGCGGCCCCGGTGCTGACGTCCGCGCTCATGTTCGTGCTTTTCGCGGCGCCGCTGCAGGGGATCACCAACCTGCCGGGATTCCCTTCGGACGACTACGAGGCGTTCTTGACCGGCATGATCATCGTGATGGCGGTGGTGTTCAGCGGCGCCGACGCGGCGATGGCCCTGCTGACCGACATCCTGTCCGGGTACTTCGATAAGCTGCTGCTGGCGCCGGTGAACCGGCTCTCGATCCTCATGGGCACGCTGCTAGTCGCCGGAACCCGAGCGCTTTTCCAGGTTCTCACCATCGTCGCGATGGCTTTCGCCCTGGGGGTGTCGTTCCGAGGCGGATTGGCGGGGGTGGTGGCCGTTATCGTGGCGGCCACGGTGCTGGGGATCGCGTTCGCGTGCGTGGGCCTCATCATCGCCTTGTGGTCGAAGAATGTGCAGGTCACCCAGACGGCGTGGATCCTCTTCATGCCCGTCGCGTTCCTGACCAGCGCCTTCATGCCCAGGGAGTTCCTCACAGGCTGGTTCAAATTGGCGGTTACTCTGAATCCGGTCGACTACGTGCTGGTGGCGGTTCGCACCCTCATCATCGATGGTTGGGTGTGGGGACCGGTCCTGACGGGTCTGTGGGTACTGCTGGCGATGACGGCGGTGTTCGTGGCAGTTGCGACGCTGGTGTACCGCCGGGCCACGGCCTAGACGCAAGGCTTCCGGACATGGCTAGGGGCGGGCCCAGACATTTGTCTGGGCCCGCCCCTTTTTCAGCTATCGATGGGGCGTGCTGGGCCTACCCCTCGTGGGTGGCGTAGAAGCCCTCCCACCAGCGCTCGCCGTCGTCGCTCAGCCAGATCCTCTCAGGCATGACGTGGTAGATGTAGGTGCCGTAGTTGTACCAGTTGGCGCCACGGACCTGCGGAGAGTTCCCGTAGTTGTACATGGTCCAGCCAATGCCGGAGTAGGGAATCGAGTCCAGGATGTACGATTTCTCGATTGCGTGGCCGAGGACCTTCTTCTGGGCCGGGTCCAGGGTCGTGAGGAGGTCGGCCATCATGCCGTCCATCTCCGCCTGGTACGACGTACCGTCGAATCTTCGGTCGCAAGGGTTACCCGAGGCCTTGGAGTCCGTGTGGAAGCCGCGCCAGAGGGTCCAGTCCGGGTCCTGCAGCACGGAGGTGCCGCTGGACCAGGTAACGTAGATGTCGTAATTGCAAGACAGGGCGGCTTCGGTCTGAGCAGCCGACTCCAGGAAGCGGGCCTTGATGTCAAGCCCCAGGGTGGTCCGCCACTGCTCCATGCCGAAGAGGCAGACGTCCATGTAGTTCTGTGCCGTCCTGGTCATGCAGGTGGCCTCGAAGCCGTTCTCGTACCCGGCCTCCTTGAGCAGCCGCTGGGCCTCGGCAATGTCTTCAGCCTTGGGCTGGCGGTAGCCGGGGAAGGAGTTCAGCTCTTCGTCGCTGAGTGCCCACTGGGTGCCCCAGGCCTGGATGCCGGAGATGCGGGCGTTGCCGAAGTTACCGTC
>CAYTEC010000066.1:9141-9746 GCA_964436745.1 uncultured Dehalococcoidia bacterium
TTACCGTCCGCGTCCGCGCCCTGGATCTTCGCCCAAGCCTGTCGGTCAAGGACCAGATCCATGGCCTTTCGGACCCGGGGGTCGTCGAAGGGGGGCCTGGTCTGATTGTAGCTGAAGCCCTGCTGGCCCGGGGAGCCGGTCCAACTCAGGACTACCTTGTCGCCGAACCGCGCCCGGACCTGCTGCACCTGGGCAGGCAGGAGGCTGCTGCTGCCCTCGCCGGCCTGGTGAATCTTGCCAGCGGTCAGGGCGGCGAACCGGGCCGTGGAGTCCAGCATCTGTACGTCGTGAACCTCGTCAAGGAGAGGCAGGCCAGGCTTGAAGTAGTTGGGGTTCTTCGTAGTGACTACCTTCACGCTGGGCTCGTAGCTCTCGAACATGAACGGGCCGGTGCCCCCGCCCTGGAGGATGGGGTCGTCGGCCGTCTGATCGGTCTGGACTCCGCTTCGGCCCACAACCTCAAGGTCGACCAGACGCTGTGCGAACTCCTCGGAGAACATGAACACCGTGCCGCTCGCTATGCTTGGGATCGTGGAGCCGATGACCTTGTCCATGGTCATCACGACCGTGAGCGGGTCAGGGCATGCCACTTCGGTGATGTGCTG
>CAYTEC010000067.1:0-9634 GCA_964436745.1 uncultured Dehalococcoidia bacterium
ATTCCGTGCGGGCTGTGGAGTCGCTCCTGGCATCACTGGGCTATAGCGTGCTCTCCACGGACGGGAACCCAGTGGAGGAGGTTGGTTCCGGCGAGTACCTGTGCGTCGCGGGGGCGCATCTGAGGGCGACCGACGGCGGGTCTGAGGAGGACTGTGATTGAATGCTTATGTAACCAGTAGCAGGCGCATCTGGCTGTTCCCCCTCGCGGCGCTGCTTTGCACCGTGCCCCCCTTCCGCCAGCATGTTGCGTCCCTGCTGGCAACATGGAAGCAGCCAGAGATCAGAACTTCGTACCAGCGTCTGGTGTATCCTGCGGTGCTTCTCTTCTGGACGCGCTTCGTGTACAGGAGGGAAAAGGACCCCGAACGGAGGGAGGCACTTCAGGCTTTGGTCTGGGGTCAAGGCTCTGGTGGTGCTACAGCTGAACGCTGGGACACGCTTCCTGTAGATGTTCAGCTTGCACAGACCGCCGGAGGCTCTACCTACTCGGAGAGAATACCACTGCTCCGGTATCTGGACGGCGTACTCGAGACGGCCGCGCATGAGGTGCTGATCTGCCAAATTGGGTCTTCTTCCGGGAGAGAAATCGCATGGTTGGCAAGAAGGCGCCCTAGACACACGTACTTGGGAACTGACATATCACCGGAGGCTGTAGAGCACGCGTCGGCACGGTACTCGTCGCATAATCTTACGTTCCGCATTTGTTCAGCGAGAGAGATTGGGGCATTACTCAGAGACAAAGAGTCCGCACGTGGAGCTATCGTGTTCTCTCACGGCTGCCTCCAGCACGTGCAACCGGAACATGTGGGGAAGTTCTTTGCAGAGCTGGGGGGAATCGCGAATGTACTCGTTGCGCTAGCCGAGCCTGTGAACCGCGACGATGGAGCGATAGAGGAGTTTCGCGGCAGCCGTTACAGGGGAAGTGTATCGTACAGTCACAACTACCGTTTCTACGCCGAGGCGGCCGGGTTCGTGACGGAGGCATCGCAGGTCACTGGAAGACCAGATGAGAGGAAAGCGACCTATCTCTACTGGGGCTCGTCCGGCGCAACCGATGCTGGGCGAGGGTAGCAGGTTCATGTCACGTGGTGAATTCGCCTACGTGGCGGAGGACAACAGGGCCTCTCTGGAAGCCTACACGGGCCTGCTGCGGGCGATGGCGGAGTGCGAGGGCTCGGCGGCGCCCTACCTGAACCTGGTGTCCGTCTTCTTTCACGACCTGATGATGATCCTCACGGGGGTCGCGCTCCGCGCCCGGGAGCTCGACGGACCGTACCCGCCCCCGCCCGCCCAGCTCGCCCGGCGCTTCACCCACTTCCCCTACGTCGACTACCACGACCTGCGGCACGGGCTGGACCCCGACACCAAGCGCTACGAGCCCCAGTACTTCTTCGTCCCGTGGAAGCGCAAGCTGGTCTCGGCGGCCAGCGGGGTCAGCGGGTTCGGCCGGCCGCGGGTGGCGCTCGGCAAGCCGAGCAGCCTGGACCTCAACCGGCTCGTGCCGGCGCTGCTCAAACGTCGGCTGCGCCTGGCGTTCCCGGAGCCCGCGCCGCTGGCCGTCCCTGGGCTCCACGACCAGCTCGACACGCTGCTCGGGCACGTCGAGGGAATTCTGGCCGTGCTCGAGCTAGAGCGACTTGCGGCGGGCGTGCGGGAAATCCTGGGGCGGCACGTACGTGCAAGGGCCGTGGAAAGGCCGCCGCTGCCGGCTCCCTGGGATGTCTTGGTCAGCGGTTCCCTCGTCTTCTCAAACCGCCCTCTGGCGGCCCGGAGCCGGGCTGCCGGGCTGCCTGTCGTGGGGATCTCCCACGGGGAGGCCGAGGGAGTTCTGGACGAGCCTCTGTTCGGCTACGGGGAGCGCTCCTACGCCACCCACCTTCTGGGCTACGGCCCCGCTGGGCGCACGCTGCCCGAGAACGCGACGTACGTGCGCAGCCTGTACGAGCTTCCCGAGTACGTGGAGAGCGATGCCGACACGGTCCGGCGGCTGCACCGCCCCGACGCCGGGGTGGAGGCCACGCCGCCGCTTGACGGTGCGCGGGCGGTGTACGTGCCCACCAGCTTCTCTGGCCCCAGCCGGTACGGGCCGTTTCGAGACGTGCCGGACGCGCTCTACCTGGGTTGGCAGGAAGCCCTGTTCCGGGAGCTCCCGGACGCCGTGTGGAAGGGCCACCCCAAGGAGCACAATCGCGCCCTGACTCCCACCAACGCGGCACACACGAGCCGCCGCCCCCTGCCCGAGTACCTGGAGACAGCGGACGTCTTCATCTTCGACTACGTCTCCACGGCCCTGGTGACGGTCATGGCGACCTCCAAGCCGGTGGTCTTCCTCGACATCGGCTTGCGGAACCTGGGCCCGGATGCCATGCGGCTGCTGAAGCAGCGGTGCACCTACGTCGCCGTCGACCCCACCGCGCCACTGAACCTGCGGGAGCAGGTCGCGGCCGCAAGCGCCGGGAACAGAGACAACGCCTTTACGGCGGCTCACTCCCTGGCGACGAGCGGGGGCGGCCGCGACAGGCAGGACGTGCTTCTGGAGACGATAGAGAGAATCCTGGCGTAGGTCGGGCCAGCCAATCAGAGAGGCGGCGATGGGCGTCAGCAACAGCCGGCGGTACGACGTGGCCGTCATCGGCGGCGGGTTCTATGGGTGCATGGTGGCCCTGTACCACGCCGAGGCGGGTGGCCGGGTCGTCGTCGTCGAGAAGAGCGCGGACCTGCTGACGCGGGCGTCGTACGCCAACCAGGCCCGAGTCCACAACGGCTACCACTACCCCCGGAGCTTCCTGACCGCGTGGCGCTCTCGCGTGAACTTCCCCAAGTTTGTGAACGACTTCCGTCACTGCGTGGACGATAGCTTTCAGATGCTCTATGCGATTGCGCGGGAATCGAAGGTCACGGCCACCCAGTTCCACACGATCTGCGAGCGCATCGGAGCGCCTCTGCAGCCCGCGCCCGAGCGCCTGCATCGGCTCTTCGACCCCGGGATGATTGAGGACGTGTTCCTGGCGGAGGAGTTCGCCTACGACGCGGTGAAGCTGCGAGATGCGCTGAAAGAGAGGCTCGAGCGGGCGCGCGTCGACGTTTTGTACGAAACGGCGGTCAGCCGTGTCGTGCCGCGCGACGACGGCGAGCTCAACCTTGAGATCGAGGGCGGCGACGGCCCACTGAGGGCCGGGATGGCGCTGAGCTGCACCTACTCCCAGACGAACACGCTCCTGCGGAGCTCAGGGTTTCCGCTCTTGCCGCTGAAGCACGAGATCTCGGAAATCCCGCTGCTTGAGGCCCCCCCGGAGCTGCAGGGCGTGGGCATCACGGTCATGGACGGACCTTTCTTCTCAACGATGCCTTTCCCCTCCCGCGGCCTGCACTCCCTCCACCACGTGCGCTACTCCCCCCACCGCGCCTGGCACGACACCGAGGCCTACGTGGACGCACACGCGCACCTCGCGGGCATGGACATGCGGACCAGCTTCCCATTCATGGTCAAGGACGCCGCCCGCTACCTTCCCGTGTTCCGAGAATCGCGGTGGGTCGAGTCTCTGTACGAGGTGAAGACCGTCCTGATGCAGAATGAGGTCGACGACGGGCGGCCGATTCTCTTCCGCCGCGACTATGGAGCGAAGAACTTCGCCGTGGTGATGGGCGGCAAGATCGACAACATCTACGACGTCTACGGCTTCCTGGGCGAGGCGGGGGAGCAGGCGCAGGCTGGAGCGCGGAGCGGGTAGGTTAGGGCGCCCTGACCCACCCCCGTCGCTTTGCCTTGACGGCCTCGCGAAAGCTGTGCTAACGTTGAGTAGGTTTAGAGGGATTTCAGGGTAGCGGTCACCACGGCGACGAAGGGAGCAGCAGGATGATCGAGGTCACTGCCGGAGCGCTCGAGAAGCTCAAGTCGATCCTTGTAGAGGAAGAGGCCGAGGACGCCGCGCTGCGAGTCGTGGTTGTCCCGGCGGGCCAGGGCGTTCAATACATGCTGACGTTGGAGAAAGAGGCCTCCGAGGATGACATCGTCACGGAGACCGATGGACTCCGGCTCCTGGTGGACGCCGACAGCGCGGACCTGATGGAGGGCGTCCAGATCGACTACATCGACGACCTCATGCGGTCCGGGTTCGTGATCACCAACCCCAACATGCCGATGGGCGGCTGTGCCTGCGGCGGTGGCGGCGGCGGCTGTGGCTGCGGCGACGGGGGTGGCGGCGGCGGTGGGTGCGGCTGCGGCGGCCACTAGTCTCCGGGACCCAACAAAGCGAACCGAAAAGGAAACGGGCGGGCGAAAGCCTGCCCGTTTCCTTTTCCTACTCCGCTTCCTCGGCAGGATCGACGTCCAGGTCGTCTTGGCCGTGGTCCCGAACAATGGGCCGGGCGGCCGGCACGGCGCGCCCCAGCGGAGGGTGCGCGCCGATCTCGCTCGCCCGTGTCGGGAACGACAGCACTCCACCCACGCGCGGGTCCCGATAGACTTCTCGAAGGACGATCGCGACCTCACCGTCCCTGACCGAGGCGACCCCCGCGACGTACCTGTTGCCTGCCGGGATAAGCCTCGCGAGTCGGGCCGCAAGCCTGGGCTCCAGACGTCCCAGTGGCGCCCCCAGGGCCGTCGTGGCGCCCACGCGAGCCCCATCGAGCTCCAGGGTCACGGCGTCCCCCGCGGCCACACGGGCCAGCACGGCTGCCGGCGCCGGGGACCACAGCGTCGTGACGCAGCTCTTGCCGCTCTCCTCGATGAACAGGCGTGGGGCGATACCATCGGCGCGGTCGGGGACGGGGGCATCCTCCAGGTGGGCGAGACGGTGCAGGTTCTTGCGGGCGATGGGGTTCACCGGGTCATGATCCAGGGAGCGCTGGAAGGCTCCGCGGGCCTCCGAGTAACGACCCAGCTGAGAGAGGGCCTTCCCGAGGCGGTTGAGCGCATCGGTATCTGAGGGGAAGGCGCGGAGGACGTCGTTGTTGACGTCGACCGCCTCCTCCCACCGGCCTTGACTTGCGAGGGACACCGCTTCTCTGGCGCGGTCGCGGCGGTAGCGGACCTTCTCGTCGGTCTGACGTATCTGCATCGCACTTCCTCCGAAGCTGCGGGAACTTGGTCGGGTGCAGCCGACGAGCGAGTCGTCGCCTGGCCCGAAATCGAATCGAGGCGGTCGGCTCCGGCTAGGTCGGCCTGCCGGTCAGCCGCCCCTGCGCCACGAGCTTCTCGTGCTCGGGCTTGGTGCACTTGTCCATGACGACATCCAGGCCGTGGGACTCGGCCTTCGCCGCCGCCTCTTCGTGGATGATCCTGAGCTGCATCCAGACGACCTTCGCGCCAGCGTCGATGGCATCGTCCACGACGGGCGGCACGTCCACGGGGCGTCGGAAGATGTCGACGATATCGATCGGCTCCGGCACGTCCCGCACGGACGGGTAGCACTTCTCGCCCAGCACCTCTTCGATGGTGGGGTTCACTGGAATGACGCGGTACCCCTGCCCCTGGAGGTACTTGGCCACGATGTGGCTGTCCCGGTCGGGCCGCGGGGAGATGCCCACGACCGCGATGGTCTTGCTGTCCCTCAGAATCTCCTCGACGTTCCGCACAAGCGCCTCCTTCCTCGGACCGACGAACGGTCCGCCCCACTATTTATGTCATGGCGTCGCGGTTGTCAAGAGCGGAGCGTGTCGAAACCCTCCGCATCGGCTATACTCGTGCGCGATTGAGGGATGGTTGCCACCGATCGAAACGGGAGGCGAGCATGTCGATCCGCATCGGCGATATCGCGGTCACGCGCGTGGAGGAGCTTGTCATTCCGACGTCCGTGCGCTGGCTCCTCCCGGACGCCCCCCCCGATGCCCGCGAAAACGCCCGCCCGTGGCTGGAACCCCACTTCATCAACGAGCGCGGCCACCTGCTGCAGAGCGTCCACACCTTTGTGGTCCGCACGCCAGAGCACGTCATCTTGGTGGACACGGGCGTGGGCAACCAGAAGGTGCGGGACCAGGGTGGCGTGGCCGGGTTCCACATGCTCGACACCCCGTTCCTCGAAAAGCTCGCGGAGGCCGGGGCCACGCCGGAGAGCGTCGACTACGTCCTGATCACGCACATGCACAGCGATCACGTGGGCTGGAACACGCGGCTGGTCGATGGGGCGTGGGTACCCACGTTCCCGAATGCGCGATACATCTTCGTCGCGCGAGAGTGGGCGCACTGGTCGGGCGAGGCGGAGCAGTCGGAGGCGACGCGGGTCCTGGTGGACGACAGCCTCCGACCGGTGGTGGACGCGGGCCTGGCCGACCTGGTGCCGCCGGACCATCGGGTCTCGGGGTCAGTGTGGCTGGAGCCGAGCCACGGCCACACGCCGGGGCACGTGTGCGTGCGGATCTCGTCGATGGGTGACGACGCCGTGGTGACAGGCGACGTGATGCACTCGCCGATCCAGTGCGCGTGCCCGGAGCCGGCGAGCGCGCTGGACCGCGACCCCGAGCCCGCCCGCGAGGCGCGCCGCGCGTTCCTGGAGCGGTACGCGGACGGCGGGGTGCTGGTGCTGGGGACGCACTTCTCCGCGCCCTCGGCGGGCTACATCGCGCGGGACGGCGCGGCCTACCGGTACGATGCGGTGGAGGGGTTGTAGGCGGGGGCTAGGACGTCATGGTGGGAGCAGGGACACTTCGTCTTCGGTCAGGGCGTAGGTGATGGCACAAGTCCACAGACTTCATCCCGATGCCGACGCAGGTCTGTCGCAACTGCTGATGGTCATCGCTGCGGTCAGCGCCATCAAGGTTGGTCAGTCGGCCGTGCTTCAGATGGGGGCTGCGGGTGGCCCGCTGTTGATAGACGGACCGAAGCTGCTCAGGCAGTTGCGGCTGGCGACGATGCCACAGATAGAACGTGCACTGCGCCCTCTCTACAACGAAGTGCTCATCAGCGCTTACGCGGCTCTCCAGAGCAAACACGGGATCATAGCGCGGGATGACAGGCCCGAGGTCGAGTTTCTCCGCCATGCGCGGAATGCGTCTGCACACGGCAACGTGTTCACACTAAGACGTGGGGAACCGGTCAAGCCGGCTACTTGGAGGGAGAAAGAGATCACGCAACAACTAAGTGGACAAGTACTGCTCTATCGCTTCCTCAAGCCGGGGGACGTATTGCAGCTAGTTGACGACGTGTTCCAAGTTGTAGATCCGCAGCCGTAGGGTCGGGCTAGCCGCCATCTCCGACTTGACCATCACTCCCCATAGCATATCTCATACACATCTGTGTAAACCTGCCCAAGCAAACCCACATGCGCCGCTCTTCCCGCCCCATCATTGAAGCCACAATAGACGCCCCAGTTGTATGCCTCTGCCAGTTCCCGCCTTACTCTGTCGCTCACCTCCCCTCCGAAATCCTCCGGACGCCGATAGAGCTCCGGTATAGGTCTGTCCCGATGCCGAGCCTCTACTCTATCGGGGACCACCCACCACACCGCCACGTCCCGGGGCCAGTTCGCGCCCCAAGAGGAGCCGACCGCGTATCCCGTCTGCATCGCCTCCGAACGCTCCTCTTCTGATATCTCTGTCTCCTGCCCGCAAGCCATGGCCAGAATCGGGAGGAGCGCCACCAAGCAGAGTAGACGTGTCACGGAGTCTCCCCACAGCTAGGGTTCTGCCAGCGTCCGTGGGTGCGTCCCATGACCAGCTTCGTCGACCGGACGCATTCGCCCCCCTACCCCTCCCGCACCCTCGGGATCCCCCCCAGCCGCAGGCGCATGAGGCCCTGGAGGTCCTGCATCACCGTCTTCTGGATGTCCACGCGGCTGTCCGGGTCGTCCACCCACGTGACCGGGACCTCCCGGATGCGCATGTCCCGCTTCTCCGCGATGATGAGCAGCTCCGTGTCGAAGAAGAAGAACTCGTCGCGGACCAGGGGGAGGAGGCGTCGGGCCGCATCGCGCGAGAGGGCTTTGAACCCGCACTGGGCATCGGTGAACCCGGTCCAGAAGAGGGCGCGGATCAGGGTGATGTAGCCGCGCGACAGCACCTCGCGCTTCAACGGTCGGCGGTACACGCGGGAACCCTTCGCCAGCCGGGAGCCGATGGCCACGTCGCAGCCGTCGTCGACAATCGCCGACACCAACGGCGGGAAGCACGATAGGTCGGTCGAGAGGTCTACGTCCATGTAGGAGACCACGTGGGCGTCACTCTCCAGCCACGCCCGGCGCAGCGCCCGCCCGCGGCCCTTCTCCGGCATCGCGATCACGCGCACGTCGGTGTGCTCCGCCGCCAGGGCGCGGGCGATGGTCAGCGTGCCGTCGGTGGAGCCGTTGTCGGCGACGACGATCCGCCAAGTGTGCCCGAGGTTCGAGGACAGGAAAGCCCGGAGTGTGGCGACGCTGCCGGGGAGGTCCTGCTCCTCGTTATAGACGGGAAGGACCACGTCGACGACCGGGGCCTCGGTGGATGACATCGCATCACCTGCGGTTGTGGGTTGGGGCTTCTCGGCGCTCCTCTATGGCGTCGGCGCCACGTACACCGACGTACTCTGTCCCACCGCCCACCCGGGTGTTTCTTCTCTTTCTGGGGGGAATACCCCCCAGACCCACGAGAAGAGCGAGGGACGGCGTCGCCGGAGAAGGGATGTACTCACCGTAGGGCCCCCCCCTCATAGCGCCCCCGAAGGGGGTTAGTGGCGGAAGTGGCGGACCCCCGTGAAGACCATGGCAATCCCGGCCTTGTTCGCCGCCGCGATGACCTCCGCGTCGCGGATGGAGCCGCCCGGCTGGGCCACGGCGGTCACCCCGCCCTCGGCGGCCAGCTCCACGCCATCGGCAAAGGGGAAGAACGCGTCGGAGGCGAGCACCGTCCCCTTCGCTTGGTCCCCCGCCGCCCGTATGGCCAGGTGGACGCTGACCACCCGGTTGGGCTGACCGGCCCCCATGCCCACGACGGCCCGCCCCTTGACGAGCAGGATGGCGTTCGACTTGGTGTGCTTCACCGCGTGCCACGCGAATGCCAGGTCCGCCAGCTCCGCCGCCGTGGGCGCCCGCTCCGTGGCCGTCTGCCACGTGGACGGGTCCTCGGCCAGGACATCGGCACCCTGCACCAGCGCGCCGCCCGATACGCGGCGATAGTCCAGGCCCGCGGCGGCCTCCTGGGTGGTGGGTGTGATGCGGAGGATGCGAAGGTCGCGCTTCTTCTGGAGGATCGTGAGGGCCTCCGGCTCGTAGTCGGGGGCGACGATCACCTCGTAGAACACGGGCCGAAGGGCCTCGGCGGCGGCGGCGGTCAGGGTACGGTTGAAGGCCGCGATCCCGCCATAGGCGGACACGGGGTCGCCCGCGTAGGCACGGCGATAGGCCTCCGCCTGGTCTTCATGGGTGGCCAGGCCGCACGGGTTGGTGTGCTTGATGATGGCCACCGTAGGCGCCGGGTAGTCGCTGGCCGCCCGCCACGCGGCGTCGGCGTCCAGGATGTTGTTGTAGGAAAGCTCCTTGCCGTGGAGCTGGGTCGCGCCGACGATGCCGCCGGTCGAAGGCGAGTCCGCGTAGAGGGCCGCGTTCTGGTGGGGGTTCTCGCCATAGCGGAGCTCGGACACCCTGCGCAACCCGATGCTCAGCTCATCTGGGAACGGGTTGCCGGGCCCGCGCAGCCACCGCGCGACCATGCTGTCGTAGAGCG
>CAYTEC010000068.1:0-9592 GCA_964436745.1 uncultured Dehalococcoidia bacterium
GCGCGCGGCCCGGTACAACAAGGGCGATTTCGTCTTCTCGCTGGCGCGGCCCGCGGAGCCCGTGATGATGGCCCCCGCGTGGCCCATCCGCTTGCCCTCCGGCGCGCTCGCCCCGACCACCAGGGCGGCCACGGGCTTACGCATCTGACCCCTGATGAACTCCGCCGCGTCCTGTTCCTTGGTCCCGCCGATCTCGCCGATGAGCACCACCATGTCAGTGTCCGGGTCATCGTTGAAGAGGGACAGAACGTCGACGAAGGACATGCCGCTCACCGGGTCGCCGCCGATGCCCACGCAGGTTGACTGGCCGATGCCCAGGGCGCTGAGCTGCTCGACCGCCTCGTAGGTCAGTGTCCCGCTGCGGGACACGACGCCCACCCGTCCGGGTGTGTGGATGTCGCCGGGCATGATCCCCACCTTGCACCGCGCCCCCGGGGTGATCACGCCGGGGCAGTTGGGCCCGATGAGCCGAGCCCCGCTGCCCCCGATGCATTCGTTGATGGTGATCATGTCCTGGGGCGGGATTCCCTCCGTGATGCACGCGATCACGCCGATCCCACCGTCCGCCGACTCCAGGATGGCGTCACCAGCGAAGGGCGCGGGCACGAAGATAAGGGACACGTTGGCCCCGGCCTCCCGCACCGCGTCGTTGATGCTGTTGAACACGGGCACCGAGTCTTCCCACATGGTGCCGCCCCGGCCCGGGGTGACGCCCGCGACGACCTTGGTGCCGTACTCGACGCACCGGCGGGCGTGGTTGCCGCCCTCTCGGCCCGTGATCCCCTGGACCACGATTCTGCTGTTCTCGTTGACCAGGATGCTCATGCTCAGCTCCTTGGCGATGTTGTTCGGTCGGAGGTGCCCTATGTGGCGCTCGTCAGCGCCTCCGCGGCGCCGGTCAGCGTGTCCGCCATCGTGACGTTCAGGCCCGAGTCCAGAAGGATCTGCCTGCCCTGCTCGAAGTTGGTCCCGAGCATCCGCACGACGATCTGCGGGTTCGCGCCCCGCTCCTTGCACGCTTCGACTACCCCCTGGGCCGCGGTGTCGCACGCCAGGATGCCGCCGAAGATGTTGACCAGGATGCGCTTCACCTTGGGGTCGGAGAGGATGATCCCCACCGCCCGCTTGCACTTCTCCACGTCGGCGCCGCCCCCAACGTCCAGGAAGTTGGCCGGGCGGGCCCCCGCCGCCTGGATGACGTCCATCGTGGCCATCGCCAGGCCCGCCCCGTTCACCAGGCATCCCACGTCGCCATCGAGCTTCACGTACGAGATGTCGTAGTCGGTGGCCTCCGCTTCCAGGGTCTCTTCCTGGGTGGCGTCCCGCAGGTCGCGGAGGTCCCCGTGGCGGAACAGGGCGTCGTCGTCGATGTTGAGCTTGGCGTCGACGGCCAAGAGCCGTCCGTCGGAGGTGACCACCAACGGGTTGATCTCCGCCATCGAGCAGTCCTTCTCCACGAAGAGCTTGCAGAGATTGCCGATCAACTCCGCGGCCGGGCGCACCAGGGCCGCGTCCAAGTTGAGCCCGTAGGCCAGCCTCCGCCCCTGGAATGGCTGGAACCCGACCGAGGGGTGCACTTCCACACGTAGGATCTTCTCCGGCGTGGCGGCCGCCACTTCCTCGATTTCCATGCCCCCGGCCTCGCTGGCGATGACAACGTTGCGTTTGGACTCGCCGTCGACGACGATGGCCAGGTACAACTCGCGAACAACGTCGATCGTCTCTTCCACCAGCACCTGGTTGACCGGCACGCCGTCCGGCCCCGTCTGGAAGGTGACCAGGGTCGACCCCAGTAGGTCGCTCGCGACCTGCTCCGCTTCCTGGGCGCTGCTAACTACCTTGACGCCACCGGCCTTGCCGCGACCCCCGGCATGAACCTGGGCCTTCACGACGGCCTTCCCGTCCATTGCAGCGGCGGCCTCCCGCGCCTCCGCCGGCGTGGTGGCCACGCTCCCCTTGGGTACGGGGATATTGAACTCGGCCATCAGCGCCTTCGCCTGATACTCGTGGACCTTCATGGCATCTCCCTCCTCAGCTCCCGGCCTCGTGGGCCGTGCGCGCCCCCGTGCCGTGCGTGGACCGATGTAGGATCGAGGGTTCCCGGAGCGTGACCATGCGTATTCTAGCACAGGGCCTCAAGAGGGGCACGGGGTTCTTTGACGACCCCTCTTTCGGCTCCCAGCCGTGTGCCCGCCAAGCCGCCTGTGGTACGATACTCCCATTCTGGAGACCCCCCGCCGAGCCGTATGTGGGGGGAAGGACGGTCCATCGATGGAGCTTGAGCACCACCAGGGGAACCGGCTGCTGTACGTCACCGTCTACCCGGATGGCTACGACCCATCGCGCCGATACCCCGTCGTCATCCTTCTGCACGGGTTCGGGGCCGGTATGGACGACCTGGCAGGGCTCTCCCCCGCCATCGACCGTCAAGGCTACGTCTTCGTCTTTCCCAACGGCCCCCAGCAGGTGCTAATCGGGCCTGGTACGGTGGGCTACAGCTGGTCGACCCCCGGGGGATTCTCCGACCCGGAGGAGGGCCGGAAGGGGCAGGAGCTGGTGGACGAGTTCGTTGAGGAGGTGCGGCAGGAGTACGGGGTCGAGCCTGGCAGGCTGGTGCTCGGGGGGTTCTCGCAGGGAGCGGGGCTCACCTACCGCAGCGGCCTCCGGCGGCCGGACCTTTTCGCTGGCCTGGTCCTGCTGAGCGGCGCCATCGGGGACGCGGAGCAGCTCGCCGAGTTCCTGCCGCCGGAGCGGACCCAGCCGCTCTTCATCGCCCACGGCGTCAGCGACCCGATGATCCCCGTCGAGCGGGCGCGTCAGGCCCGCGACTTCCTGCAGGCCGCCGGCTACGATCCCGAGTACCATGAGTACCCGATGGCCCACGAGATCAGCCAGGAGCTCATCGACCACCTGACTCCCTGGCTCCACCGGGTGCTCCCCCCCGCGCCGCTCCTCCACTTGCCCGGCAGCTGAAGTGACGACGCCCATTCGATGCTCGGGCATCTCCACGGTGGCGCGGCTCCGCCGCCTCCCGGCCGTTGGTGCGCTGGCGATGGTCGCGGTTCTTGCGACCGCCTGCGCCTCAGAGGCTACGGCGACACCGGTTCCACCCACCCCCGTGCCCACGGCCACCTCCACTCCCTCGGCAACCGCGACCCCTTCGCCGTCACCGACGCCTGTCGCTACACCGACCGTCACCCCTACCCCGACACCCGCCCCGTCAGCCACACTCGTCCCCGCCCCAGCCCCGTCCCCCACTCCGGCGCCGTCACCGACATCCGCGCCGGACCCACTGGCTCTGCCCATCGAGGGCGAGGCCCGGATCGGCGACTGTCGCTTCCTGCTGGAGGTCGCGGACACGCCTGCGGAGCGGCAGCGAGGCCTCATGGAAAGGACGTCGTTCCCGGACGACCACGCCATGATCTTTGTGTACGCGTCGGAGACGGTCCTCAGCTTCTGGATGTTCAACACGCTGATCTCACTGGACATCGTGTTCGTGGACAACGCCCTGCGGGTCGTGGACGTGCAGCGGATGGACCCGGAGCCGGGGGTGTCCTCGGACCGGCTGAAGGTGTACCCTTCGGCGGCGCCCGCCCGCTACGCCATCGAAGTGAACGCGGGGCGGGCCGAGGCGTGTGGCATCGAGGTGGGGGACGCGGTGGCGCTGGAGCTGGGTTCTTAGCGTAGCAGCCCGCTCATCCTGAGTTCCCTAGAGAAGAATATCGTCGAGGGCGGCGTCCACGATCTCTCTCGGCACGTCCCTGCGGACCACCGCCTGGCCGACCCCCTCCAGCAGCACCCAGCGCACCGAGCCGTCCGTCGTCTTCTTGTCGGTCAGCATCGCCCGCCGGACGGCGTCGCGGTCGGCTTCCGGAAAGTGGGTGGGCAGACCGAACCGCGCTAGCAGCCGGTCCTGTCGCTCCACGGCCGCTCCGTCCAGCAGCCCCATCGCCTGGCTGATGCGGGCCGCCGCGGTCATGCCGATGGCCACCGCCTCGCCGTGGAGGAGTCGCCCGTATTCAGTCGCAGCCTCCAGCGCGTGGCCGACGGTGTGGCCGTAGTTGAGCATCATGCGGAGCCCCAACGTCTCCCGCTCGTCCTGCGTCACCACGCGGGCCTTGATCGCCACGCTCCGACGCACCACCTCCGTCGTCACCGGCTGCTCCAGCCGCGCGATCTCGTCCGCGCGCTCCTCGAACGTTTCCAGCAGAGCGGAGTCAAGGATCAGGCCGTGCTTGATCGCCTCGGCCCAACCGGAGGTCAGCTCACGAGCGGGCAGGGTGGCGAGGGTGTCGATGTCCGCGACGACCAGACGGGGCTGATGGAAGGCGCCGACCAGGTTCTTGCCCTGGGGGAGGTTGATGGCGGTCTTGCCGCCGATGGCGGCGTCGACCATGGCCGCCAGGGAGGTCGGGGCCTGGACGACGGGCATCCCTCGGTTGAAGGTGGCGGCGACGAACCCCGCCAGGTCGCCGATGACCCCTCCGCCCAACGCCACGATGAAGTGTCCCCGCTCCGCGCGCCGGTCCGCCAGCCACCCGTAGCACTCCGACAGGGTGTCCAGCCCCTTGGTGGTCTCGCCCTGGGGCAGCGTCAGCGTGTGCACTGCGATGCCCGCGCGCTCCAACGAAAGCTGTGCGCGCCGGCCGTGCCGGCCCGACACGGCCGGGTCCGAGAATAGGTATGCGGTGGTGGTGAGTCCCGCCGCTCGGCACAGCTCGCCCAGCCGCTCCAAGAGCCCCGGGCCGACGTAAACCGGGCACGGGCCCGATGACGAGTGTACGGTCGCCGCGAGCTCGGAAGCGGCAGCGGCTCGTTCCCGCAGCAGGGACCATGCCCGCACCACCTCCTGGGCGGCCTCCGCCACGGTCAGGCCGGTGGTGTGTACGGTCCAGTGAGCGTGTGCGTAGTCGGCCTGGCGCGACGCCTTGAGGCCCCGCACTCGCTCCATGGGGTCCGCTCCCCGGAAGAGGGGGCGCTCGGCTGGGGGACGGTTCGCGTGGCCGTGGCCGTTCCCGCCCCCATGGAAGAGCCGCTCGCCTATAGTCTCGGGCGTCGCCTCAAGCGCGACGACGAGGCCGGAACGCAGCATCAGCTCTCGGTTCGATGGGTCGATGAACGCCCCTCCCCCGGTGGCGATGACCATGTCCCGTTCGGCGCAAGCATCCCGCAGCGCTTCCGCCTCCAGGGCGCGAAACGCGGATTCCCCGTCATCGGTGAAGATGGCGGCCACAGACTTGCCGGCCCGCCGCTCCACCTCCAGGTCCGTGTCCATGAAGGCCCAGCCAAGCAGCCGCGCGGCCTCTTGGGCGACGACGGTCTTGCCCGTCCCCGGGAACCCTGTCAGCAGGATGTTGTTCATGGCCCTCGCCGGTTGGTGAAGCTTTGGACGCGTGCTCCGTCGCCGCGCGCCTGTCGCGACCGTCAGTGGGCGGGGGCGGGTATGACCGCGCCGGTCAGCCGATCCCGCTGGTCCTGGACTATTCGGTCGGCGATCTCCGTGAGCATGTAGGTCAGCAGCCGCCACAAGTGCGTGTTGGTCTGGTAGTTGGCCTCCGCGATCTCCTCCACCCTGTCCGCCTTGCGGAGCTGCATGCACTTGCCGAAGGAATTCGGGTTGTCAGGGTCGTAGACCGCCAGAGTGCGGCCGTCCATCTGACTCATCACGGCAAAGCACGGGACATCCGTCGGCCCATCGCCGATGTAGATCATGTTCTTGAAGGGAATGCGCAGGTCCTCTCGCGGCACATGGTCGTTCACGTCGTCCCGCAGGTCCAGATAGCCCTTGCTGATCCGGAAGAGGTACTGCGTCTTCTGCGTGTGGCTGATTGCCCGCTTGGGGAAGCGGATCCGCCCGTCCTCGCCCTCGTCGAACTCGGAGCCGAAGATCGCCTTCATGTGGGGCTTCAGGTTGCTCCCCTCCAGGATCTCGCGCAGGCCCGACGTGATGACGTAGTACTCGATGGTCACCCCATGCTCAAGGTACACCGGCTCCGAGAGCGCGGTGGCGAGCTCCGAGAAGAAGCCGGGCACCCCGGGGTAGTAGGTGAGGCTGAGGCCCATATTGCGCAGGTCTTCGTTGGAGAGCTTGCGGAACTCTTCGTTGTCCAAGAGCAAGCGCATCCAGGCCAGCTCGCTCTCATAGGAGCGGTCGCGCACGAGCGATTCCACCTGGCGCCAGAAGCCACGGGGCTCGATGGATAGGTGCGGCAGGAGGGTGTCCTCCTGCATCGCGTGAGGGCTCAGCGTGTTGTCGAAGTCGCAGACGATGCCGATGGTGGTCTGTGGCTGCGGCAAGGTCGCCCCCTCACGCCCGCGACGACGACACGCGCGGCCCCACGGTCCTCAAGTAGCCGGCGACGTTGCGCCGCGTCTCCTCCATGTGGTCGCCGCCGAACTTCTCCATCATCGCGTCCGCCAGCGTGAGGGCCACCATGGCCTCGCCGATGACCGCGCACGTGGGCACGAAGGTGATGTCGCTGCGCTCGAAGTGGGCTTTCGACACGCGCTCCCCGGTCTCCAGGTCCACCGTCTCCAGCCCCTCCATGAGCGTGGCGATCGGCTTGACCACCGCCCGCACCACCAGAGGCTCGCCCGTCGTCATGCCCCCCTCAAGCCCGCCCGAGTTGTTGGTGACGCGAGTGAAGGCCCGCTCCCAGCCGCCGCCCTCGGCCGCCGTCCACGCCTCGACGGGCCGGATCACGTCATGCACCTGAGAGCCTCGCATGTCGGCCTGGGCGAACCCCGCCCCGAACTCGACGCCCTTGACGGCGTTCAAGCTCATCACGGCCGCGGCCAGCTTCGTCGTGAGCTTGGTGTCCCACTGGATGTGGCTCCCCAGGCCGATGGGCAGCCCCGTGACCACCATCTCGATGATCCCTCCCACGCTGTCCCCGGCCTCACGAGCGGCGTCGATGGCCTCGATCATTCGCTCGGCGGCCTGGGGGTCCGCGCAGCGCACGGCCGCGGTCTTCGAGCCCTCCGGCAGGTCGCGGTGGTACGCCGGTTCCTCCAGCGCGTCCCAGTCCACGGGGCCGGTGTTCTCGGCGTGGACCCCGCCGATGCACGTGACGTGGCCGTGAACCACCACGCCGAACTCCTCCAGGAAGCGCCGCGCGATGGCCCCCGCCGCCACTCGCGATGTGCTCTCGCGGGCGCTGGAGCGCTCCAGGATGTTCCGAGCGTCTTCCTGGAAGTACTTGGCAATCCCTGGCGTGTCCGCGTGGCCGGGCCGAAGCTTCGTGATGCGCTCGAAAGGGGTATCCGACGGCCCGACGCTCATCTCTTCGGTCCACGGCACGCCGTCCGGCCCCTTGCCGGTGGACCAGTCTCGGTTCTCGATCCACATGCCGATGGGGCTCCCCATCGTGGCGCCGTGGCGGACGCCGGAGAGTATCTCGGCGTGGTCCCGCTCAATCTGCATTCGGCCGCCCCGGCCGTAGCCGACCTGCCGGCGGGCCAGGTCACGCTTGATGTAGGCTTCGTCGAGATCGAGCCCCGCGGGGATGCCTTCGACTATGATGGTGAGCCCCCTGCCATGGGACTCGCCGGAGGTGAGGAATCGGACCATCTTGCATGACCTCACGGTGGGGTATCTTCCACTGGCCCGAGCGACGGCGGTGCGCCGCAGGCCGTTGAGCGCCCATTATAGCCTAGCGGCGCGAGCCTCGCACGGTGCGTTCGCAGTCCGATGCATCGAGCGGCGTGGTGAGCCTTGAGCGGCGCGGGTGGGGGGTTGCTGTGGGAGTAGGGGCGCGCTAACCCGTCCGCCAGCGCCTCCCGCGCTAGGTCCGCACGGCCACCACGCGGCTGAAAGTCAGCAGCGACCCCTGGTCCGCCAGTATCGGGTCACGGTCCGTGCCAGACTCCGGCCCGTCCGCGAAGGCCTTCCAGATCTCCCACGAGCCCGGCGCCTCGTCAGCGCACGTAACCCTGACCGCCGCGGTCTTCTCGAAGTGGCGGCGCCACCACGCGGGGCTGTGGAACGAGTGCCACTGCTCGTGGTGATAGGCCTGGCGCAGGTGCTCGGGCACGTCGTCCCCCGGCTCCCGCTTGAAGCCCGGCACGACGATCCCCAGCAGGCCGCCCGGCCTCAGGAAGCGGACCAGATACTCCAGGTACATGTCGTCGGTGCCGAAGTAGTGGTAGGCATCGACACTCAGGATGGCGTCGAAGTACCCGTGCGGATACGGCAGGGACCGAGCGTCGGCGTGGATGGGAAAGACATTCGCCGCCAAGTCCGCCTCCTGGACCCGCTCCCAGTTCTCGGTAGGCGGTATCCAGAGGTCGGTTGCCCATACGTCCACGCCGAACTCACGGGTCAGGAATATGGAGCTCACCGCGCGGCCACAGCCCAGGTCCATGACCCGCATTCCCGGCGCCAGGTCTGCCGCCAGACAGAGCGATTCCATCAGCCACATGGCGTTCGGTCCCATGGGAGTGGCTTTGGCCCAAGGCTCGTCGGCGTACCTGGAGGCTCTGGGGAACAGCTCGGTTGCCACGGCAGCTAGTGCCTCCTGCGGCGATCCCAACACGGGGGTCTGGTCACGCCAGCGCCTCTCGCGCCGCTTGGAGCATCAGCTCCACTGGGGGTTCCATGCCGGTCCAGAGCCAGAACGCGGCCGCGCCCTGGTAGATGAGCATCGGCAGCCCCCCAAGCGTGCGCGCCCCAGCGGCCCGCGCCGCCGCGAGCAGAGGCGTCTCAGGCGGGTTGTACACCAGGTCGTAGATCAGGGTTCCTGTGGGAATCAGGTCCGCTCCCAGTGGTGAAAGCGCCTCTTGAGGCCCGTGGCGCATCCCCAGCGATGTGCAGTTCACAATGAGGTCAGGCGGCGTGGGTCCCCGCAGGACGGCGGCAAGCGAGTCCCGGTCCAGGGATAGGGCGCGGGCCTCCGCTCCCTCGGCACGCGCGGCCTCCGCGAGGGCCTCCGCCCGCTCCACGGTCCGGTTGGCGACGGCGATGGCCGCCACCCCCTCCCGCGCCAGGACGGCACACACTGCCCGTGCCGAGCCCCCAGCGCCCAACACCAGCACCCGGCGGCCTCGAGGCTCGAACGCGCCATCATGGCGCAGCGCTCGCAGGAAGCCGTCGGCGTCCGTGTTGTGGCCCACGAGCCGCTGTCCGTCGACGGCCACCGTGTTCACCGCGCCGATGGTCCGAGCCCAGCCCGTGACGTCGTCCAGCAGCGGCAGGACCGCCTCCTTGTGGGGGACGGTGACGTTGAAGCCCAGGAGCGGCCCGGCCCGCAGGTCCGCGACGCGTCGCTCCAGGTCGTCTGGCGGCGTCTCCCAGACATCGTAGCGCGCGGAGACCCGGTGGTGGTCGAAGGCCGCCTGCTGGAACGCGGGCGATACCGTGTGGCGGATGGGGAAGCCGATGATGCCGACGCTCATGGTCATGGTCCAGCCGCCCGTTGCGTGTCCAGGTAGTCCTGGAGGATGATGGCGGCGGCCAGCGCGTCCACCCGCGCCCGGTCCCGCGATGGCTGCACCCCCGCCTCCCGCAGCCGCCGCTCAGCCTCGGCAGTCGTGAACCGTTCGTCCCAGGTGGCCACGGAGGCGTCGGTCGCCTTGCGTAGCGCCCGGCAGAAGC
>CAYTEC010000069.1:0-9461 GCA_964436745.1 uncultured Dehalococcoidia bacterium
CTTCGGTTATCTGCGCCTCAAAACTGTCCCATTCCGCTGACTCCCTACACTCCCCACCCGCCCGAGCGGTGTTTCTGGGGGGTTCCCCCCAGACCCCCCTTCCTGGGCGGTCCCTGTCCCGCCCCAGCAGGAGCGTGAGAGGCTCCGCCCATCTCCCGTTCGTGGTGAGCTTGTCGAACCACGCCCCGCCCTTCAACAGGCTCAGGGCGAACGGGACTCCAGGTTCCCCACCCGTTCGTGGTTCGATCCTTCCTTGCTGGAAGGACCAGGCCGAACGGAAGATGCACCGTTCGTGGCGACGCCCGGATCGCATGAGCCCTCGCAGAGAAGCGCCGGCGTCTCGCCCCCAGAGTGGGTGCAGGGCACGCCTTGCGCCCTGCCCGCCTTTCGCGTAGCCGCTCCGGCAGTGGTATGATACGTTCGTTCGGCATCGACGCCCGTAGTAGGGCGCCAGCCGCCGGGCGGCGTCCACCGCCCCCGCCGGCAGCCTCGCAACAGAAGAGGACCGGCCGCCGCTTATGACCGCCACCACACTGCGCGCGCTTTTCGATAAGCCTGGCATCGTCCAGCTGATGGGCGCCCACAACGCCCTCAGCGCCCGCCTGGTGGAACGCGCCGGCTTCGACGGAGTGTGGTCGAGCGGCCTGGAGATCTCCACCTCCCACGCCGTCCCCGACGCCAACATCCTGACGATGAGCGAGTACCTGGCGGCGGCCGAGTCAATGGCCGAGGCCTGCTCCATCCCCGTCGTCGTTGACTGCGACACCGGCTACGGCAACTCCTCCAACGTCATACACATGGTCCGCAAGTTCGAAGCCGCGGGCGTGGGGGCCGTCTGCATCGAGGACAAGCTCTTCCCCAAAGTGAACAGCCTCTTCGCCGGGGGGAGGCAGGAGCTTGCCCCGGTCTATGAGTTCGTCGGCAAGATCCTGGCCGCCACCAACGCTCGCCGCGACCCCGACTTCATGGTGATCGCGCGCGTCGAGGCCCTCATCGCGGGCTGGGGGCAGCAGGAGGCCCTGGACCGCGCCCGCGCCTACGCCGACGCCGGCGCCGACGCCATTCTCATCCACTCCCGCTCGTCCACCGTCGGCCAGATCGCGGAGTTCATCGCGGCTTGGGACTTCCGAGCCCCCCTCGTCGTGGTCCCCACCACCTACAGCGCCGTGACCGCCGCCGAGCTCGAGGCGCTGGGCGTCAAGATGGTCATCTACGCAAACCACGGCATCCGCTCCGCCATCAGCGCCATGGAGGAGACCTTCGCCGAGGTACTGCGGGCCGGCTCCACGGCGGGGGTCGAGTCGCGGATCGCGTCGATGCAGCTCGTCTTCGACCTCCAGGGAATGCCCCAGTTCACCCAGGACGAGAAGACGTACCTCCGCTCCGCGGACGCCAGGCCCCGCACCGTCATCCCCGCGGCGGGCGACCACATGGACGAGTACTCCATGAAACACATTGCCGCCGACATCCCGATGGCCATGCTCGACATCAACGGCAGGTCGCTCCTCCAACGTCAAGTGGAGGTGCTGAGCCGCGCCGGAGTCACCGACGTGACCGTGATCGGCGGGTATCAGGCCGACCGGATCCAGGCCGAGGGCGTCCGTCTGGCGATCAACCCGGACTGGCGCTCCACCGGCATCGCCTACTCATTCCTCCAGGCCCACGGCGACGCCGACGCCCCAACGCTCATGATCTTCTCGGATATCCTCTTCGACCAGGCCGTCCTGGACCGGCTGCTGCGCAGCGAGAAGGACATCACCCTGCTCGTGGACCGCACGTTCCGGACCAGAGCGCGCCACGGCGCGAAGCGCCTGGACATCGTCGAGATGGCGAACCCCCGACCCGCGGAGGCACGGACCCTGGACCTCCATGCGACCCAGCCGGTGCGGCGCATCGGCAAGGGCGTGGACCCGGGGGACGCGCACGGCGAGTTCATCGGCCTCGCCTACTTTTCGGAGCGCGGCTACCGGCTCTTCCGCGAGGGGCTCCGGTCGCTCGCCTCGGGCAACACCCCGACCCAGCCGAACGCGTCGTTCACCGACGTGGTCCAGGCCGTCATCGACCAGGGGCACGAGGTTAGCTGCGTGGAAGTTTCCGAGGGCTGGATGGAGATACACTCGTTCGACGACTACCGAGACGCCATCGCCCTGGTGTCTGGGCCGAACACAGGGATGGGCGGGCAATGACGACCAGCCAGGACCTCTGCGACCTGCTCAAAGCGAAGGGGTTCGACTTCTTCGCGGGCGTCCCGGACTCCACGTTCGAGGGCGTGTTCCGCATCCTGGAACGCGACCCGGAGATCACCTATGTTGCCTCCGTACGGGAGGACGCGGCCATCGGCATGGCGGTCGGCGCCTACCTCTCGGGGCGGCGCGCCATGGTCCTGATGCAGAACTCCGGCCTTGGGCTGTCCATCAACGCCCTCGCCTCCCTGGCACTCATGTACAAGACCGAGATGCTGCTGCTCATCGGCTGGCGGGGCTACGAGGGGAAGGACGCGCCGGAGCACCTCCTCATGGGCGAGTGTACACCGGACCTCCTCGACGACATAGGCGTGCCCTACGAGGTCTTGGAGGCCGACGACGCGGCCGGGGGTGTGGACCGCGCCGTGGCCGCGATGGAGGCAGGACCCACGCCCGCAGCCCTTGTCATCCGACCGGGGGTGCTCGCGTGATCACCCGCTCCGATGCCATCGCGGCCGTCCTCGCACCCCTCCGCGACGAATTGGTGGTCGCCGCCAACGGCATGATCAGCCGCGAGGCTTGCTACCATGCCGACCGCGCCGAGAACTTCTACATGATCGGCTCTATGGGTCTCGCGGGGGCCATCGGCCTGGGAGTCGCCACGGCCCGCCCCGATCGGCGCGTGGTGGTGCTGGACGGCGACGGCAACGTGCTGATGGGCCTTGGCACGCTCGCGATGGTTGGGGAGCAGCAGCCCCGCAACCTGGTCCATGTCGTGTTCGACAACGAGTCGTACGGCTCCACCGGCGGCCAGCGCTCCATATCGGACCGCATAGCCCTGGAGCGCATAGCCGCCGCCGCCGGGTACGCCCGCGCCGAGCGCGTGGACTCGCTCGAGGGCCTGACAGTGGCGGCCCGGTCCATGCTGGAAGGCGACGGCCCATCGTTCCTGCTCGTCAAGGTCGGGCCGGGCGCCCCCCCTGGGGTTCCCCGCGTCCCCTACCCACCGGAAGCCATCACCGAGCGGTTCATGGCCGCGGCCCGGCGGACAACATGACCGGGGCGGGAGTGGCCGCGGAGAGCGGCTCATTCAGCTACCACAACCCGGTGCGGGTCCAGTTCGGCGCCGGGTGCTGGCAGAGCGCCCTGAGCGACGCGCTCGGCGGCACGTCTGCGCGGGTCGCCCTCTTCTACGGCGGCGGCTCCATGAAGCGAATCGGCGCCATAGACGCCGTCAAACGGGCGTTGCCGGACTGTGAGATCGAGGTACACGGCGGCATCCCCCCGAACCCGGACATCCGTGAGGTGGAGGCGGCCCTGGACACGCTCGGCCCCGCCGACTGGGTGATCGGGATCGGCGGGGGGAGCGTCCTGGACGTCGCCAAATCGGTTGCCTTCATGGCGCGCCAGGAGGAGGGGCTCCGCCCGCTCCTGGCGCACCGGAACGAGCGGCCCCCAAAGCCCAGCCTACCGTTCATCGCGATCCCCACCACCAGCGGCACCGGCAGCGAGGTGACCCCATGGGCGACGGTGTGGGACAACGTTGAGAGCAAGAAGCACTCCCTCTCGTATCCCGAGATGTTCCCGACCCACGCAATCGTCGATCCCACGCTCACCCTCACCGCGCCCCACGACGTGACCGCGCAGACGGCGTTCGACGCTCTCGCCCACGCCCTGGAGGCCTACTGGTCGCGCCACGCCAATCCGGTATCGGACCAGCTTGCCGTCGAAGCCGTTCGGCTCATCCTGGACCACCTGGAGCCGGTAATCGCGGATCCGGACAACCTGAGCCACCGCTCGGCCCTGGCGATGGGCAGCCTCCACGCGGGGCTCGCCTTCTCCAACACCCAGACCACGGCGGTCCACGCGGTGTCGTACCCAATGACACTCAACTACGGCGTTCCCCACGGCGCGGCCTGCTCTCTGACCCTCGCCGCCTTCTGGTTGTATAATCTGGAGGCGATCGATCGCACCAAGGTGGCCCGCCTCATGGCCGCGGTAGGCGGCACGGACCCAGGGAGCTTCGCCCTGCGCGTGACCTCGTTGGCCGAGCGGGTCGGCGTCCCCGTGACCCTCTCCGCCGCCGGCATCCCCCGGGAGGGGATCGACGTCATCATCGAGCAAGGCTTCCACCCCGAGCGGGTGGTCAACAACCCAAGACGGCTGACGGCTGAGGACCTGCGGGAGATCCTTGAGCGGCTATACGAGTGACATGAAGGCGGTCATCGTCGCGGCGGGGGCGTCCCGCCGTCTGCGACCCGACACCGACCACTTGCCCAAGTGCTTCCTGCCCGTGGGCGACCGGTCGTTGGTCGAGTACTCGCTGAGCGCGATCCGGTCCCTGGGCATCGAGCAGATCGGCTTCGTCGTGGGGTACCTGCGCGACCAGTTCCCCGCTCGCCTGGGCGACGACTACCAGTACATCTTCAACCCCTTCTACGCGACGACCAACAACATGGCGTCCCTCTGGTTCGCCAAGGAGTTCGTGGGCGATAGCGATTTCCTATACATGCACTCCGACCTGCTCTACCACCCCGACATCCTGGCAATGACCGCAGCCAGCGACGCGGAGATCGCGCTGGCGGTGGAAGAGGGACCGTGCGACGCGGAGATGATGAAGGTGCGGGTGGACGGCCTGGACCTGCTGGAATCGAGCAAGGATATCCCGCTGGACGAGGCCTCTGGCGAGTGGACCGGGGTCGCCAAGTTCACCGCCAGCGGCTGGCGCAAGTACCTGGTCGAGGTGGAGGAGTTGCTGGCGGAGGGCGACTTCAACGCCTACGACACCGTCGCCATGAACCGGCTGGTGGCCCGGGAGCGGGCGATCCAGGTGGTGCCGTTCCATGGGTTGCCGTTCATTGAGATCGATACCCCCGACGACCTGCGGGAGGCCCGCGAGCGGGTCCTTCCCAGGCTGCTTCCGTCGCTGGAGCCGGCGCCCTGACCGTGGGCAGCGCTGACCAACAGGCGGAGCCGGTAAGGAAGGTTGCCTGATGACCCGGCTAAACCAGCTCGGCAAGATCAAGAGGTTCGGCGTCCTGGGGACGGTGGGGCTGCTGGGCCGCGCCGCCAGCTACATGGCAGCCAAGCACGTGCTGCGCCGAAGCCACCTGGTCCGCCACATCCACGGCTATCGCCTCCGGCTCGACTTGCACGACCCCGGCCTCTCGCGCGACGTAGCCATCCGAGGCACCCGCGAGGAGCAGTTGAAGCACCTGCTGGAGCGTGAGCTGGGGCCGGGGAACGTGGTTCTGGACATCGGCGCCAACATCGGCTACTACACGGCCATGATCGGGGGCATCGTCGGGCCCAGCGGCCGTGTGTATGCCATGGAGCCGGAGCCGCGCAACTTCGCCCTGCTGCAAGACAACGTGCGCCTCAACAGGATGGAGGCGTGGGTGGATACGTTCAACTTGGCCGCGTCCGACGCGCGTGGCACGGCCCGCCTCTTCGTCTCCGCCTACTCGAACCTCAATACCCTCTTCCCGGAGGGCTACGACGGCATACAAACGCCGGGCGTCACCGGCCAGGTCGTGGAGATCGAGGCCACGGACATCTCGTCCTTCCTGGAGGGCAAGCGGCCCGTGGACCTGCTGCGCATGGACATCGAGGGCGCGGAAGTCGAGGTGCTCAACGGCTTGGCCCCAGCCGTCGAGAGCGGCCTCTTCTCCGGCGGCATCCTCTTCGAGGTCCACCGCCCCAAGTACGACACCGAGCGCCACGACATGCGCGCCCCGCTCCGCTGGCTCTTCGACCACGGTTACCACGCCCGCACCCTCACCTCCAACGATGAGCGCCGAGGCCGTCTCCGCGACCGGGGCTACCAGCCGAGCGCCGTGGTCCAGACCAGCGACACGCGGTTCATGGGCATCTACGACCGGATCGCCGACGATCACGCGATCGAGCTTGTTTGCGACGTCGGCGGCGTGCGGGACGTGCTCCTGGCGCGGAGGGAATCGTGAGCCGCCAATGTCGGGGCAGGGTACGCTGCTATGTATCGGGGGCACGGGAGTCTGCGTTCAGAGCGGTGTCTTGGGCTTGATGGCGAACAGACCCACCATAGCGGAGCTGCGGGCCACCTATTCGCCGGAGAAGCGGCAGAGCGACCGTAGCTTCAGTCTCTGGGTGGCGTTCGTGGCCCGGCCGATCTCCTTCTACATCACCTGGGTGTTCATCCGAGCCGATGTGCGGGCGACGCCGGTGACGTGGTTCGGCGCTGGGATCGCGCTCGCCGGGTGCGTGTTCCTGGCGCTCGGCGGGTATCTGTTCCAGGTGGCGGGCGCACTCCTGATCGCGCTCTGGTCAGTGCTCGACACGGTTGACGGCAACCTGGCCCGGTACTATGGTAGCGCCGGCAAGCGCGGCGAGTTCATGGACGCGCTGGTAGGCTACCTGGTTGTGGCCGCGCTCTTCTGCTCCCTGGGCATCGGCGCGTTCGTCAGCCCCGACAGGGGAGTGGAGTGGGCGGCAGGATCGCTGGGGCTGGGGGACCGGGCGGCCAGGGAGGTCTTCCTGTACCTGGGGGTCTGGTCCGCCCTGATGGTCCAATTGGCGATCCCGATCAGCTCGCGCTATCGGTCGCTGTTCGGCGAGTCCTTCCGGCAGCGCCTGCCGAGACGGAACCTGCTGGGGAGGGCGTTCTCGCTGGCGCTGCTCTTGCGGAGCGCGACCGGGTATGGCGCCATGGCCCCGTTCGTACTCGCGGGGGCCATCGCGGGTATTGAGAGCGCCGTCATCCTGTACTACGCCGCGTTCGGGACCGCGGGCATGCTCCTGGTAGCGACCACCACGGCCCTGAGAGCGCCGAGGGATTGAGGGGCACGCGTGTGAAGGGCGCTCTTCGGGTTTGCAGGGTGATCTTCAGCTACCCAACGTCCCGGTACCCGGGCGGCGGGCTGCACGCGTACTACCTCAGCGACCGGATGCCGGTGGATTCGCTCATGCTCGCGCGACGATTGCCCGGGGAGCCCTTGCCCATTGGTCCCAGCGTACGACTCAAGCGGCTTTTCTGCCCGAACCCCAGGGTCCAGGGTGTCAGGAGCCACCTCGTGCAACTGTTCAGAGTAGCGGTGAAGTTCGCTGGCGTCCTTGTATTCGCCCTCCAGTCGGCTCCGTTCATGCTCCTCCAACGCCCCCAAATCGTGCATATCCACGCGATCCTCCCGCTGCCCCTCGGCCTCCTGGGAAAGCTCCTCCGCGCCAAGGTAGTGCTGACGCTGCACGGCACGGAGTTCCACTCGCTGAGGCGGAGCCGTCTGATGCAAGCGGCCGTGCGATTCACGTGCGATGCAATCTTCTGCGTGTCCAACGCGATGATCGAGCCGCTCCTTGAAATGTTTCCCAACACCAGGATTGTCTACACTCCCAGCGGCGTGGACCTATCGGTCTTCCAAAGGGCAGAGACCGAGCGCAAGCGCCAGATCATCGCAGTGGGTCTGCTGAAGTGGGAGAAGGGGTATCCGGTGCTGCTGAGGGCGTTCCAGCGTGTCTTGGACCGGCTCCCCGACTACGCTCTGGTGATCGTGGGCGACGGAGAGGACCGGGATAGCCTGATGAAGCTTGCCGGCGATCTTGGTTTGGAGGACCGGGTGGTCTTCGCGCTGCAGCAGCCCCAGCGCCGGGTCGCCGAGATGCTGGGTGAAAGCGACCTCTTCGTCATGTCCTCTGTGTCGGAGGGGTTTCCAAAGGTGCTCTTGGAAGCCCTGGCTTGCGGGCTCCCCCTGGTGGTCACGGACGTCGGAAGCTGCGGCGAACTCGTCAGAAACAATGACGTAGGCAAGGTCGTGCCGCCGAACGACGATGCACTATTGGGAGATGCAATCGTGGCGATGTTGAGCGACCGGGCGTACCATGACGAGTGCGTGCGGCGCAGCGGGCCGGTGGCCCGGAAGTATGAGTGGTCCCACGTCGCCAACCTCGTGCATCACGAGTACCAGAACATCCTCGCGGGGGCCTGATGCCCACCATGACTGCGGGACTGCGAGTGGCTGTCGTGGGGAACACCGACCACTCGCTGCTCCGGTTCCGGCTCCCCCTCCTGCGGGCGCTCGTGCGCCGTGGCGCGGATGTCCACGCCGTGGCGCCCCCGGGTCCGTCCCGGGCCGCGCTGGAGGCGGAGGGGATGGCGTTCGTGCCTTGCGTGCTCAGCCGCGGCTCCCTGAACCCAGTGCAGGAGCTGCTCACGGTGCTCTCCCTGCTACGCATCTACCGGCGACTCCGCCCCGGCGTCGCCCACCACTTCACCGTCAAGCCCAACATCTACGGCGCGTTCGCCGCTCGGCTGGCGGGCGTCCCCGTCGTCGTGGCCTCTGTAACCGGCCTGGGCTACGTCTACACCGGCGACGACCTGCTGGCGCGCCTCCTCCGGCCGCTGGTGTCGCTCCTCTACCGCGCCGCGTTCATGCTGAGCGACGCCGTCACGTTCCAGAACCCCGACGACCTCGACGACCTGGCGCGCGCCTGGGCGCTGCCCACGGGCAAGGGGCGCGTGGTGCTTGGCGGGTCCGGCGTGGACACGGCGCACTACGACCCCGCGGCGGTGGACCCAGCTGCCATCCGTGCGCTTCGCGAGTCGCTCGCCCCCCGGGAAGGCACGGCCGTCGTCCTCCTGGTGGCGCGAATGCTCTGGCACAAGGGCATCGGCGAGTTCGTGGAGGCTGCGCGAGCGCTCCGGGCCAGGGGCCTGGACGCCCAGTTCGTCCTGGTGGGACCGGAGGACACGGGCAACCCCGCCGCTATCCCCGGCTCGACCCTGCGGCAGTGGGTGGAGGAGGGAGCGGTCCAGTACCTGGGGGAGCGGAGCGACGTCCGGGAGCTCATGGCAGCCGCCGATGTCGTGGCGCTGCCGTCGTACCGTGAAGGCACACCGCGCACGCTCCTGGAAGCGGCGGCGATGGGCAAGGCGATGGTCGCCTCCGACGCCCCCGGCTGTCGAGAGGTTGTGGACCACGAGGCCACCGGGCTCCTGGTCCCGCCCCGCGACGCGGGTGCTCTGGCCGAAGCCATAGAGCGCCTGCTCCTATCGCCGGACCTGCGCCTGCAGCTAGGCGAGGCCGCGCGGCGGAAGGCGGAGGTGGATTTCGACGAGTCCGTCGTGGCGGCCCGATTCCTTGACCTGTACGATGGACTGCTGAGGCGCAAGGGACTGGCGACGACGGGCGGCTGAGGGACGTTGGGCTGATTCGGCCCCTTCGGCCGTTGTATAGACGGGCGCGGAATAGGGGAGTCCAGAGGGGCAGAGCCCCTTTGGCAGTCCTTCCACGGAAGGACCAGATACAA
>CAYTEC010000070.1:0-9367 GCA_964436745.1 uncultured Dehalococcoidia bacterium
GGGCAGGGGGATGGTCGAAGCAGGAGTATCATCGACTAGGCGGTGCGCTGCTGACCGGGCTCGGAGAAGTCTATCGTCGTGCCGGAGGCGGTGAGCAGGATGGGCGGCTTGGCGCCGCGGATTACGTCCGCGTCGATGATGCAGCGGCGGGCGTCCGCGAGGGTCGGGAGCTCGTACATGACGTCCAAAAGCGTCCGCTCGATGATGGAGCGCAGCCCCCGCGCGCCCGTCTTGTGCCCGATCGACTCCTCCGCCGCCGCCTCCAGCGCTCCACCGACGAACGAGAGATCCACCTGGTCCAGCGAGAAGAGCCGCTGGAATTGCTTCACGACGGCGTTCTTCGGCTCCGTCAACACGCGGACCAGGTCGCTCTCGCTCAAGGGATCCAGCGCGACGACCACGGGCACGCGTCCCACGAACTCAGGGATGAACCCGAAGTTGAGCAGGTCTTCGGGCACCACTTGCTGCAGGATGCTGGCGCCATCGCCCTCCGCGTCGCCGCCAACGCTGCGGCGGAACCCCAGGCTCCGCCGGTCCTTCATCACGCGCCGCTCCACGATCTCTTCCAGGCCCTCGAACGTCCCGCCGCAGATGAAGAGGACGTTGTTCGTGCGGAACTGGAGGAACTCTTGATGCGGGTGCTTGCGCCCGCCCGAGGGCGGCACGTTCGCCACGGTGCCCTCGATGACCTTGAGAAGCGCCTGTTGCACTCCCTCGCCCGAGACGTCCCGGGTGATGGAGGGGTTGAAGCTCTTGCGGGCGATCTTGTCGATCTCGTCGATGTAGACCATGCCGTGCTCGGCCCGGCCCACGTCCCAATCGCCTGCCTGGATGAGGCGGAGGAGGATGTGCTCCACGTCCTCGCCGACGTAGCCGGCCTCGGTGAGCGAGGTGGCGTCGGAGATGGCGAAGGAGACATCCAGGATACGGGCGAGGGTCTGCGCGAGCAGGGTCTTGCCAGACCCGGTGGGGCCGATGAGCAGGATGTTGCTCTTTTGAAGCTCCACGTCCGCCTGGGGGCCTGCCGGGTCCGACAACACACGCTTGTAGTGGTTGTACACCGCGACGCTGAGGACCTTCTTCGCCTGCTCCTGGCCCACCACGTACTCGTCCAGCATCTGGTAGATCTGTTTCGGAGGCAGGAAACTGGTGGCCTGGGCCGTCGGCCCGGCGGAGGGCGCGGGCGCGGACGTCTCCGTGTCCTCCGCGATGATCTGCTGGCACAGGCCGACGCATTCGTCGCAGATAAAGACCTTGCCGGGGCCAGCGACCAGGCGCTTTACCTGGGCCTGGCTCTTTCCGCAGAAGGAGCACTGGTAGTCGTTCCGGCTCGTTCCCTTGGATGTCATCGCGCCGCCTCTCTGTTGTCGGGCACTCAGGCTGCTCGAAGACGTTCGCCCGCCCTGGACCCTCCGCGTCGTTCGGTGGGGATCCAGGGCGGTGAATGCATGCGCCGACTAGGCTGCCGAGGCGTCACGCGCCGGGGATTTGGTCAGAACCTCGTCCACCAGGCCGTACTCCACCGCCTGCTCGGGGGTCAGGAAGAAGTCGCGGTCGGAGTCCCGTGCCACCTGCTCGTAGGGCTGGCCGGTGTTGTCCGAGATGATCTCTCGGATCTTGTCCTGCATCCGCAGGATCTCCCGCGCCGCGATTTCGATGTCGGCCGCCTGGCCCTGGGCACCGCCCATGGGCTGGTGCATGTGGATCGTCGAGTTGGGGAGGGCGAACCGCTTGCCCTTGGTCCCGGAGCACAGGAGCACCGTGGCCATGCTCGCCGCCATGCCGACGCAGATCGTCGACACGTCAACCGACAGGAGGTTCATCGTGTCGAAGATCGCCAGGCCGGCGGTGATGACCCCACCCGGCGAGTTGATGTAGAGGTGGATATCCTTCTCCGGGTCTTCGCGGTCCAGGTAGAGGAGCTGGGCGATGATGAGGTTCGCGATCTGGTCGGTCACGGGCGTGCCCAGGAAGATGATCCGCTCCCGCAGCAGCAGGGAGTAGATGTCGAACGCGCGCTCGCCCCTGGCCCCGCTCTCGATGACCATGGGGATGATGCTCTGGGGGACGTCGGCGAGCGGTCCCGCCCCTGCTGGCGGCAGAAAGAGGCCGCTCGTGTCGTCGCGTTGGTACGGGTATGCCATGTGGTGCCTCCCTACGGTGCTGATGGTCCGCTTGTGTGTTGTCGTGGCGGTCGGCCGGTTCCGGTCCCTCGGCGCAGGGCGCGCGTGGCGCCCGTGCGTCTACGAACCCGGCGAAGCCTCTGGTTCGTCGTCCTCAGCGTCATCCGCGGCGGCTGCAGCCGTCGGAGCGTCGTCGCTCGCCGGGGTGTCCGCGTCCGCCTCCGCCGCTGGGGCCTCCGGCGCCTCACCCCGCGCGATGGTCGCGAGCCGTTCGATGGTGCGCCGGGGGCGCAGGGAGCGTCGCAGCGAGTCCCGTGTATCATCTCGGGTCAGGAGCTCACGGAGCTGCTCCGCGGGACCCGTGGATTCCCCGAGGATGCTTTCGATCTCGGCGTCCACGTCGGTGTCCGTGATATGGATATCCTCGTTGTCCGCCACGCGATCCAAGAGGAACGAGCGCTGGAGCCGCACGACCGCCTGGGGCCGCAGCTCGTCTCGGAGCTCCTCCTCGGTCTTCTGGAGGGCGGAGACGTACTCCTCCACTGTGAGCATGCGCCCGATCTGCCGCTGGACCCCTTCTCGCAGATCGGCGATGAGGTGGTCCACCTCCCGCTCCACCAGGATTGGGGGCAGATCCACCACCGCATCGGCCTGGACCCTGTCCATGACCGCTTCCTGGTGGCCGCGCTGGGCCTCTCGGTCGTGGTCTGCCAGGTGGCGGCGGCGGACCTCGTCGCGGAGTGCCTCGAGCGTGTCGTAGCCCTCGCCCACGCCCTTGGCGAACTCGTCGTCCATCTCCGGCAGGCGCTTCTCTTTCACCTCTTTGATGGTGGCGACGAAGTGGCAGACGGCGCCCGACAGCCCTTCGTCAGGGAAGTCCGTGCTGAGCGGCAGGTCGAACTCCCGGGACTCGCCTGGCGCCATTCCCACCAGAGCCTGCGCGAATCCTGGGGCGGGGAACTCGTCGTCATTCAGGACGTACTGCGAGTCCTCACGGTTGATGAGCTTGTTGCCGTTGGCCTCCCCAGTGACGTCCAGGAGGGTCATGTCCTCCATCTGGACGGGGCGCTCCACCGGCTCCCACGGGGCGGAGTCGGAGCGGAGCTCCTCCAGCGAGGTTTCCACCAGGGCCTCGTCAAGGTCCACCGCGACCTGGGGGATGCGGATAGAACGATAGTCGCCAGGCTCAACCTCGGGGGTGAGGGGGACCGTGGCCTTTATCGTGACCGGCTCGGTGCCGAGAAGCTCCACGTCTGGGTCGGCGACCGCCTCGGGGGCCTCTTCCTGGACCGCCAGGGCTGTCGCCTCGGGCACCAGGAACTCCATCGCCTCGTTGAGAAGCGCCTCCCTGCCCAGCATCCGCTCGAGGATGCTCCGGGGGGCCTTCCCCTTGCGGAAGCCCGGCACGGCTACGCGCTTCACGACGCTCTTGTAGGCGCGCTGGAGGTAGGTCTCCAGGTCGTCGTCTTCCAGTTCGATGTTGAGCACCGCCTGCCGCGGCGGCATCTCTTCGCGAGTAATTCTCACTAGTGGCGCCTCCATGACACCTTCAACGATTATAGCACGGCGACGAGCGGCGTGTAGCTGATGGGCCGGTCCTTCGCTCTGAGCCAATCGGGTCGCGGCGGGGGTGGGCGGCTCCCGCGGCCCTGTCGTGGCACACGCGCCCAGATGCCTCCTAAGGCTCCACTACCCGCAGCCCCAACTCCCCGAGGTGCGTCTCCCCGACAGGCGCCGGCGCCCCGAACAGCAGGTCCGTGCCGCTCTGGGTCTTCGGGAAGGCGATCACCTCCCGCAGGTTGTCCTCCCCAGCCAGGATCATCACGGTCCGGTCGATTCCGGGCGCGATCCCGCCGTGGGGGGGCGCCCCCGATTCCAGAGCGTTCAGGAGATGTCCGAATCGCTCTTCCATCTCTTCGAGCGTGTAGCCCAGGAGCCCGAAGAGCTTCTCCTGGAGCGACCGATTGTGGACGCGGATGCTTCCGCTGGCAAGCTCGTACTCGTTGCACACAAGGTCGTAGGCCAGAGACGTGGCGGCGCCGGGGTCGGTGTCCAGGAGCGGCGCGTCCTCCGGCTTCGGCGCGGTGAACGGGTGGTGTGTGGACTCCCACCGGTCGTCGGCCGAGCTCCGCTCGAACAGGGGGAAATCGACGACGAAGGCGAACGCCAGCACGTCCGGGTCCGCCAGGCCCAGCCGGCGGGCCAGGTCCATGCGCACGGCGGACAGGCTGGATGCGACGGTCGCTCGGTCGCCCGCCACCATGAGCATCAGGTCGCCGCCCCGGGCGCCCGCGCGCTCGGCCAGTGTCCGCACCACCTCGATCGGAAAGAAGCGCGTGACGGGCGAGCGGACCTGCGCTTCTTCCAGCGCATCGGCGGCCGTACCGTCGCCGGACAGGGCGAAGCTCATCAGCCCGCTGGCGCCGTGGGCCTTTGCCACCTCCGTCAGCTCGTCCACCTGCCGCCGCGAGTAGTCCCCGCACCCAGGGGCGACCAGGCCCTTGACGACGCCGCCCGCTTCCAGCACCCGCTGGAGGATCTGGAAGTCCACCCCGCCGACCAGGTCCGTGACGTCCGAAAGCTCCAGGCCGTAGCGGAGGTCCGGCTTGTCGGTGCCGAATCGCTCCAGGGCCTCGGCGTGGCTCAGGCGACCGAACGGCGTGACCACCCGCTTCTCCGGAGCCACGGCCGCCACCATGCCCGCGTAAAGCTCTTCGGTCAGCGCCAGGATGTCGTCGCGGTCCACGAAGCTCATCTCCAGGTCCAGCTGCGTGAACTCCGGCTGCCGGTCCGCCCGCAGGTCTTCGTCGCGGAAGCAGCGGGCGATCTGGAAATACCGCTCAACGCCCGCCACCATCAGAAGCTGCTTGATCTGCTGTGGCGACTGGGGGAGGGCGTAGAACGACCCGGGATGCAGCCGGCTGGGCACCAGATAGTCGCGCGCGCCCTCCGGGGTGCTCTTGATGAGGATGGGCGTCTCGACCTCCAGGAAGCCCCGGTCCGAGAGGAAGTCCCGGATGTACTTCACCACCCGGTGACGTAGGGCCAGGTTGCGGGCCATGCGCTGCCTTCGCAGGTAGAGGTGCCGGTGACGCAGGCGGAGGAAGTCGTCGACCTCAGTCTCTTCGTTGACGGGGAAGGGCGGAGTCGTCGCCGGGTTCAGGACCTCGACCTCTCGGACCGTGACCTCTACCTCGCCCGTCTCCATTCGGGGGTTCTCAGTGCCGCTGGGGCGTTGGGTCACGGTTCCGACGACGCGGAGCACCCACTCGTTGCGGGCGGCGTCGGCGGCGCGATAGGCGTCTTGGGCATGCTCCGGGTTGACGACGACCTGAGCCAGCCCGCTGCGGTCCCGCAGGTCGATGAAGATCAGCCCGCCGTGATCTCGGCGCCGATGGACCCAGCCGGCCAGGATCACTTCCCTGCCGGCGTCCGTCGCTCGTAGCGATCCGCAATCCGTGTCCCTGTGCACGTTCCCTCCACGAAATCAAGGACGCCCGGCGGCGTCCCTCATTGGGGGCTCCGGCGTCCGGGCCGGTCTCGACCCGACGCTTCACCCGCCGCGGCCCATTATAGGGGCGTCTCGTGGGCGCGGCAAACCGCGGTGAGTTGCGACTGGGCGCGGCGTCTCCCTATCCCGCCAGCAGTGGCAGGCCCACGCCGAAGAGCGCGCCCGCCGCCAGCGGGATCGGGACCAGCCACAGCCGTGCACGACCGCCCCACAGGACCGCGCCTGCCGTCGCCAGGGCCGACACGGCTACGATGGAGGCGGTGAAGGGCGTCATGATGCCGCTGTCGGTCGTTGTGAGCTCGTACGCGATGCCGAGGAAAAGGCCGGTCGCGGTCCAGACGGCGTGGGCCAAGAGGGCCACGGGGAGAACCATCTTGGTGAACCCGACCTGTTCCAGGGCGGACCTCAGCCATCCCGGCCCATCCGTCGCCAGGCCCTGAACCGCCCGTGCCACGAGCACGGCGAAGACGAGGCCTGCGATGGCGCCGCACAGCAGGCCCGCCAGCGCTGGTGACATCTTACGATTCTCCTTGGTTCTTCACGGACCGGTCCGGCCCAGCTGTCTCGGCCTGTCTGCTTGCTCCGGCTCGCTCGCTTGTCCCGAGGGACTCCGCGCCCACCGTGTGGACAACGCGCGCGCTCAGACCTCGCTCCTCCAGACGCAGCGCGAGCTCCCGGCCCGCGTCCTCGTCCGCCACCAGCACGAAGAGCGATGGCCCGGCGCCCGACAGGTGGACGCGTCCGGCGCCCGCCTCTGTCATGACGCGACGGCACGCCGCCAGCGACGGAAACACATCGTCGGCCACCGACTCGAACGTGTTCACCATCCGGCCCTCCGGCCACGGCTCGGCCCGCCGCGCTGCGTCCGCGACCGCCGCCACCGCCTCGCCGCGGGTGAAGTGCTCGGAGCGAAGGCTGCCGTAGAGCGTCGCGGTCTTGCGCTCCACCGAGTCGCCGGGGACCACCACGACGAGCCATCGTTCGGAGGGTGTGGGCAGCGGTGTGACGCGCTCCCCGAAGCCCTCGGCCAGCGCCGTCCCGCCGCGCACGAAGAACGGCACGTCGGCGCCCAGGCGCGCGGCCAGCACGGTGAGCCGGTCCAGCCCCAGGTCCAGATCCCAGAGCGCATCGAGCCCTAGAAGCGTCGCCGCCGCGTCGCTGCTGCCACCCCCCAGCCCCGCGGCGACGGGGATCCGCTTGCGCAGGTCGATCGCGGCTCCGGCCCGTACACCGGTGTCGGAGCGCAACAGCTCGGCGGCCTGCCATGCCAGGTTGTCCGGCCCGTCCAACCCCGGCACGTTGCACCGCAGACTGAGGTCTGAGGCCGGCGTCAGTGTGATCTCGTCGTGGAGGCTGACGCTCTGGAGCACCGTGGCCACGTCGTGATAGCCGTCGGCGCGACGGCCGAGCACCTCCAGCGACAGGTTCACTTTGGCGTGGGCGCGAACCGTCAGAGGCCCCATCCCGCCTCCTCGGCCGCCGCGTGGAGGGCCGCCCACTCTTCAAGGGTCAGCGTCTCGGCCCGGCGCGTGGGGTCCAACCCCGTCGCCCGTAGCGCGCGTTCCGTTTCGCCCGGCGGGACGCCGAGGGCGCGGCTGAGCCCGCCACGGAGCTGCTTGCGTGGCGCCGCGAACCCGGCGCGGACCAGGGCGAAGAACCGCTTCTCGCTCTCGACGCGTACTGGGGGCGTGGGGTGGACGTCTATGCGGACGATGGCGGAGGTCACCTTCGGGGGCGGGTGGAAGGAGCCGGGCCGCACGTACCCCACGATGCGCGGCGTCCCGTGATACCGGACGGCGATCCCCAGCAGGCCCGTGCGGCCGGGGGGCGCGGCCATGCCCTGCGCGACCTCCCGCTGCACCATGACCACCAGTCGGTCCGGCTTGTGCGCGGCTTCGAGGAAGCGGCGCACGATGGCCGTGGCCGCGTAGTACGGCAGGTTGGCGACGACGGCGTAGGGGCGCCCCGACGGCGCCACCTCCGACAGGTCAACGGTGAGCGCATCGGCGTGGACGATCTTGACATTGGGGCGGTCGGTGAACGCCTGCTCCAGCGCGGTCGCCAGCTCGCGGTCCAGCTCAAGGGCCACCACGCGGCTGGCCCGTCGTGCCAGGGCGTCGGTCAGGTGTCCCAGACCGGGGCCCACCTCCACGATCAGGTCGTCCGGGGTCACGTCCGCGGCTTCGGCGATGCGGCTGAGGACGCCAGGCGCAACGAGGAAGTGCTGGCCCAAGGCTTTGCGAGGGCTGAGGCCCAGACGCCTCAGCGCGGTCGCGACGCCGGTGGGCGCCAGCGGGGAGTCGCGCGCGGGATCCAGCGATGCGACCGTGGCGAAACCTCCGCCCGAGGGTGTGGCGCCGCTATGCGACGGGGCGGCGGCCTTGCCCGGACGTCCCGCCAGGGAATGCATGTGAGAGGCCGTGCACCTCCCGTCGATCGAGTCCCTTCCGCGTGCCCATGTGGGCGGCTCCGGCCAGGGAGTCCCGCGGCGCCCGGCGTTTCCGCTTACCGTTGCTCCCTTCCGGGCCTGGCGGGGTTCACGGGCGTCCGTCGCGCGGGTCCCAGCCCTCAACACCGTCCGGTCCGGGTAGAGGCGGGGAGACGAAACCTCGGGGAGGGATTCAACCCCGCTATGGCGGATTGCGGGTGCAGGGCACCGCCAGCTCCCCGTCTAGCACGGCCATTTCCATCGTAGGGCGGAGCCCGTTGGGTGTCAATTGCCCGTGGTACAATCGGGTCGGGCGCGTCCCCGGGCTCGCGGACCCCGATACGGAGGGCCATGATGAAGGTCAGGAAAGCGGTCATCCCGGTGGCGGGCCTGGGCACTCGGATGCTCCCCGCATCCAAGGCCGTGCCCAAGGAGCTTCTTCCCCTGGTGGACCGGCCCATGATCCATTACATCGTCGAGGAGGCCCTCGACGCCGGGATGACCCAGTTCATCATCGTCACGTCGAGCGGGAAGGAGGCCCTCGCCGACTACTTCGATCCCTCGGAGGAGATCGAGCGGCTGCTCGCCGATCGGGGGCTCGACTCGTCCGCGGCCGCGCTTCGGCGGCTGAGGAGTGAGGCCGAGTTTGTGTTCGTCCGCCAGCACGAGCAGCTGGGGCTCGGGCACGCCGTCGCCGTGACCCGGAACGCGGTTGGCGACGAACCCTTCGCCGTGCTCCTCCCCGACGACATCGTGGTGTCCGCCCGGCCCGCCATCGGGCAGCTTGTGGACGTGGCGCGGGAGCGCGAGGCGAGCGTGGTCGCGGTGGAGGCGGTGCCCGCCGAGCGTGTGAGCGCCTACGGTGTCATCGACCCGGAGCCGCTATCGGAGCGCGTCTACCGGGTGCGGGCGATGGTCGAGAAGCCGCCGCGTGACAAGGCCCCATCCGATCTGGCGATCGTGGGACGGTACGTGCTGACGCCGGACGTGTTCGATGCCCTGGGTCGCCTGACGCCGGGCGCCCAGGGTGAGCTGCAGCTCACCGACGCCATCGCCATGCTGATCGGCGGTTCGGGCGTGTATGCCTGCCGCTTCCAGGGCGACCGGTACGACGCGGGGAACCCGCTGGGGCTGGTGCAGACCTCGGTGGCGATGGCCTTGGCCCGCGACGACACCGGGCCGGCGCTGCGGGCGTGGCTCGCGGCCCGGCTTGCGGACGAGGGGTAGCGGCGGGACAGGCTCACTACGAACGGATGAGCCGCGTCACGGCCCCCTACGAGCAGACCAACCCGTTCGCCCTGAGCT
>CAYTEC010000071.1:0-9221 GCA_964436745.1 uncultured Dehalococcoidia bacterium
CGCACCCGGTGGACCTGACGGCGATCGTCACCACCATGGACAGCGGGGGCAGCTCCGGGCGGCTGCGCAGTCAGTACGGCGCGCCCGCCCTCGGCGACCTCCGCCGCGCGCTGGAGGCCCTCGCGGGCGAGGGGCACCGGAGCGCCTCCCAGGCGGCCCTCTCCGAGTACCGGTTCGGCGGGAGCTCGGACCTGGCCGGCCATAGCCTGGGAAACCTGTTGCTGCTGGCTCTGTCGGAACTGCACGGCGGGATCGAGGGTGCGGTGGACCAGATGGCGGAGCTGGTGAGCGCGAGGGGGCGTGTGCTGCCGGTGACTCTTCAGACCGTCGACCTGCACGCCCGGCTACAGGATGGCGCGGTGTTGAAGGGCGAGGCGGCCATCGACCAGCGGGGGCACAGCCGCGTCGGGATCGACCGCGTCTGGCTCTCGCCCGCCGCCACGGCCAACCCACGGGCCGTCGCCGCCATTCGCGAGGCGGACGCGCTGGTGCTCGGCCCTGGCGATCTCTACACGAGCCTCCTCCCCAACCTGCTGGTTGAGGGGATACCCGAAGCGGTGCGGGCCTCCCGCGCCACGACGATCTTCATCGCCAACCTGGCCACCAAGCCCGGCGAAACCGAGGGCTACCGGCTCTCCGACTTCCTGCGGACGGTGCTCGAATACCTCGGCTCACCCGGTCCGTTCGACACCGTGGTCCTCGACGACGCCGACGGGGGAGCGGCCGGCGGCGGGGAGAACCCACCCGTGGAGCAGGACGTGGAGCAGTGCGGGGAGTTGGCCCGCCGGTTCTTGCGTCGCCCCATCGCCCGCCCCGACGCCCCGTGGCTCCACGACCCCGCGCGCATCGCCGACGCGGTGATGGAGGCTGTCACGGCTGGGGCGTGAGAACCGCCTTGCGGGACAACCCCTGGGCGGATATGCTGATGCTCTCTTTTCACGAGCTGCCTGGAGGATACACATGACCGAGGAGTCCATCCCCTACAGCGCACAGCGCGTCATGCTGATCGTGGCGCACCCGGATGACGGAGAGTTCATGGCCTCGGGCACCCTGGCGAAGTGGGCGCGCGAGGGCAAGGAGATCTTCTACGTCCTCTGCACGAGCGGCGACAAGGGGAGCTCGGACCCGAGCGTCAACCCGAAGGACCTGGCCGTGGTTCGCGAACGCGAGCAGCGCGCGGCGGCGGCCGTGGTTGGAGCGAAGGACGTGGTCTTCCTGGGGTACGAGGACGGGACGCTCCGAAACACGCTGGAGCTGCGCCGGGACATCGCGCGGGAGATCCGCCGGCACAAGCCTGACGTGGTCGTCTGCCAGGACCCAACCACGCGTTTCGCGGGCTCCTACATCAACCACCCGGACCACCGCGCCGCCGGCGATACGGCCCTTGATGCCGTCTACCCCTCCGCGCGAGACTACCACGCTTTCCCGGACCTGATCGCGGAGGGCCACCTACCGCACAACGTTCGCGAGGTCTACATGGGCGGCTTTGGAGGTGACGGCGCCGTCGTCATCGACATCTCGGACACCATCGACGTGAAGGTGGCCGCGCTCATGGAGCACAAGTCGCAGGTCCGCGCCGACGACCCCGAGCGGGCGAACGCCCTGATGGAGCGGATCAAGGACCGTGCGCGCCAGGTGGGGGAAGCCCACGCGGTGGCGTTCGCGGAGACGTTCCGCTACATCGTGCTGGCCCGGTAACCCCCGCCGCCGACCGCTGGGATCAGCCGGGCCGGTCGCGCAGGTGGCTCAGCCGCGCGGCCTCCACTGGGAATCCACTGCCGGACTCCCTTGCCGGGGGTTTGGGGGTGTCCCCCAGAAGAAACCATCCGGGTGGGCGGGTGGGACGAACAAGGTTCTCTTGAAGGGGACCGCCCGCGTGTGGCTGCCAACCCATCAATGCGGCTTTCATCCCCGATCCGACGCGTGCCGGCTCACGAACGTGCGCACTCTGGACGAAACTGCCGCCGCCGACCGCTCGGATCAGCCGGGCCGGTCGCGCAGGTGGCTCAGCCGCGCGGCGAACGCCTCGACCCGCTTTCGCGAGCGCTCGAGGGGCTTGAACTCCGGCGACTCGTCAACATGCAGGTGGAGCCGCCAGGTGTGCTCGTGGCGACGGCCGTACACCGAGCACACTTGTGCCCCAAGCAGCAGCCCGATGGCCGAGAAGTAGGCCCAAGCGAGCGCGGCCACAAGGGCGCCCAGCGAGCCCCACACAAGGCTGTAGTTGTTGGCCAGGCCCAGCATCTCGCCGAACGCCAGGTTCGTCCCCACGATGAACAGGGCGCCGACCAGCACCCCAGGCCATAGCTCTCGCCACCACACGCGCGTGTTGGGAAGGTACCGGTAGAGGAAGGACAGCGCCGCGCACGTGGCCGCAAGCGCGATGAGCGCTCGCACCGCGCGCCACCAGATGGGAGGCGCCACGAACCCCAGCTCGCCGCCCAGGTCGCTGATGCCCGAGAAGCCGGCGAACGGGTTCGCCCCCAGGAGGAGCAGGAACGCCAGGACCACCACGCCCGTGAACATGGCAAGGTCCTGATAGCGTCGCGTCACAAAGCGGGCCGGATGGACCACCCCCCAAGCATGGTTGATCCCAGTCCGCACCGCCGAGAACACGGCCAGCCCTGAGACGAGCATCCCCACGGTCGCCAGGACGCCAACGCCGCCGCGGCTCCGGACCACCTGCTCCACGGTGTCCCTCAAGTAGTCGGACCCCACGGGGACGGCGCCGACCAGGGCATCGACCACCCTGGCCTGGTCCTCCAGGTCCCGAAAGACGTGCCCCAGGAGCGCCATCGCCCCCAGGGTCACGGGGAACAACGAGAGCAGGGTCCAGTAGGCAATCCCGGCGGCCACGCCGTGGCAATTGTTCCGGGAGAACTCCTGGACGCTGATTCCGACGAGGACGACGAACCGACCGATCATGCGGCGAAGGCTCCCCTATCCGGTGAGACCCCATGATAGCCGCCGGTGGACGCCCGCGCCAACCCTACCCCCCAACGACGCTCTATGGTACCGTGAGCGTGCCACTGGAGAGAATGCGCCGCCGGAGGAGTGCAAGATGGATGTCGCGGAGATTCGCAGCCGGATCCCGGCCTGCAGTGAAACAATCTACATGAACACCGGGTGGTCCGGTCCCTCCCCCACGTCGGTCGTCGCGGCGATCAAGGAGCGACTGGATTTCGAGAGCGGCATGGGACCCACGACCCCGCCGGTCATCGAGGCGGGCCGCCAGGTCCAGAACGACGCCCGCGAAGCGTTCGCGGGGCTATTGAACGTGTCCCCCCAGGAGATCACGCTCACACAGAACACCACCGAGGGACTGAACATCGTCGTCAACGGGATTGCGTGGCAGCCGGGAGACCAGGTCATCACCTTCAGCCCGGAGCACTCCTCGGTGCTCATCCCCGCCTACTTCCTCGCGCGGCACGGCGTGGAGGTGAAGGTGCTGCCGCTGGCCGCGGACGAGGAGCCGGAGAGCATCGTGGCCAAGGTGGAGGCGGCGATCACCGACCGCACACGGCTGCTCTTCTTCAGCCACATCCAGTACACCTCCGGCCTGCGGATGCCCGCCGAGGGCCTTCGTGAGGTGACCCGGCGCCGCGGGGTCCAGATGCTCCTGGACGGCGCTCAGACCGCCGGTCACATCGCTCTGGACCTCCCCGCCTTGGGCTGCGAATACTACTCCATCCCCGGCCACAAGTGGCTGATGGGACCGGACGGGGTCGGCGCGCTCTACATCCGAGAGGACCTGATCCCCCAGGTCTCGCCGACCAAGGTCTCCGGACGGGCCGCGCCGTCCCATGACGACCACGGAAGCTTCGAGCCTGAGATGGAGTCCATCCGCAAGTTCGAGCTCACGACCACGAGCGTGCCCCTCTGGGCCGGGCTCGTGGAAGCGGTCCGGTTCAACCGCGAGGTGGGCTCGGCGGAGGTGGAGGCGCGCACGGTGGAGCTCGCCGCGCGGGCCAAGAGCGCGCTTTCCGGAATCCCCGGCGTCTCGATCCACTCTCCCCTGGAGGGGCCGGGATGCACCGGCCTGGTCGCATTCTCGCTCCAGGGGTGGGAGCCCGCCGACATCACCAAGAGCCTCTGGGAGGAGCAGCGCGTGGTGTCACGCACGGTGCGGGAGCTTGGGGCCGTACGGCTCTCGCTCGACTTCTTCAACACAGAGGACGAGGTGGACCGGGTGGCGGCGGCCGTCCGCGGTCTGGCGGGTCTGGGGTAGGACAGGGCTGGACCCGCTCGTGGTGGGGTAGTCGAGCCGTTCGTAGTGGAGCGGTCGGGCCGCAAGTTCCCGCCCGCCCTTGGACAAGCTTGGGCCAAGCGGGAGCCGCGAGTCGCGGTCGGGGCTGACGTCCGGAGAACGCTGCCGACCAGGGACTAAGGAATGCGCCAGACCTCCGTATCATTCCCAGCCGAGAAGCTCGCCCTTGAGGGCGTTGTCGGGTGGCCCGAGGGGGCGTCCGGCCGCGTGCCCGTGGCGGTGGTCTGCCCACCCCACCCCGCGTTGTCGGGCGACATGGAGCACCCCTTCGTGTTGGCCCTTTGCGCCGCCTTGGACCGGAAGGGAATGGCGACGGTGCGGTTCAACTTCCGCGGCGTCGGCAAGAGCGACGGGAGCTTCACCAACGGAGAGCAGGAGGGCCGCGATGTCGCGGCGGCGTTGCGCCTGGCACAGCGATGGCCGGGGTGCGACGGCAAGCGACTCGGCCTGGTGGGCTACTCCTTTGCCGCCGCCCTCATCCTGCGCAGCCTGGACCGAGTGAAGAGCGCCCGGGCTCTCGCGCTCATCGCACCTCCGCCCGCGGCCGCGGCCCAGTCCCTGGCCAAGATCGACCCGCGGACTCGGGTGTTCGTGATGGCGGGAGACGCGGACCGGATCGCGCCAGCGGACCGACTGGCCGGGCTGATCGAAGCTTCGGGGAGCCGCGCGCAGCTGTACATTGCGCCGGGCATCTCTCACGACTGGAAGGGCGGCGAGGCGGACGCAGCGGAACGGGTCGCCGGGTTCCTGGCGGGCGCGGTGGGCTGATCGCGGGTAGCGACCTGGATATGGTACGCTGCACCTATGGCGATGTCCGAGAATGCCCCCAACCTGCCCACGGGCGCCGAGCGGTTGGCTCCCCAGCGCCCGCGCATCCATCGCGACGCCTTCCTCTTTTCGATCCTTCTTATCGCTCTGGTGAGCGACCAGCTCACCAAGGTGGCGGTTGTGGCCTCGCTCCGCCTTGGTGAGTCGGTCCCGGCCGAGGGGTTGTTCCGCTTCACCTACACAACCAACACCGGCAGCATCTTCGGCCTCTTCCCGGGACAGACAGCCGCCCTCACCGTCGCGTCGTTCGTGGGCGTGGGCATCCTGCTCTACTTCTACCACGCGCATCCCTGGCCTGGTCGCCTGCTGCGCCTGAGCCTGGGCCTCCAGCTCGGCGGAGCGATTGGCAACCTGGTTGACCGGCTACGCTTGGGGCACGTGGTGGACTTCATCGACGTAGGTTCGTGGCCCGTGTTCAACCTGGCGGACTCTTCCATCGTCGTGGGCATCACGCTGCTGGTGACGCTATTCCTGCTGGAGGAGCGGTCCGCTCGCAACCGTGGCTCGGGCCAGCCGCCCCGGGACGAGAGCCTCCCCGCCGCCGAGGAGTGATGCCCGACATGGACGGGGGGCCGGCGGTGCGAGGCTCGCCGGAGGCGCGCTCCGAGAGGGCTCGCCGGTTCGCATGCAACGAGGGCCCGATTCGCCTGGACCGATACCTGGCCCTCCGCTGCCCCGACCTCTCACGTTCACGCGTCGGACGCCTGGTCCGACAGGGGCACGCGACCGTCAACGGCGCCCCCGCGAAGCCCGCCCAGGTGGTCCGGACCGGCGACCGGGTGACGCTGGTGGTGCCCCCGCCAATTCCGTCCGCGCTGAGCCCTGAGGCCATGCCGCTCTCGGTGGTCTACGAGGACCCTGACATCCTGGTGGTGGACAAGCCGCCTGGGCTCCCGGTCCACCCCTCGCCAGGGCACCCCACACACACCCTGGTCAATGCCCTGCTGGCCCACTGCACGGACCTCTCGGGCGTTGGGGGAGAGCTTCGACCGGGCATTGTTCACCGGCTGGACATGGACACATCGGGGCTCATGGTCGTGGCCAAGAACGACGCCGCCCACCGCGCGGTGGCCCGGCAGCTTCAGGACCGGCAGGTTGCGAAGAGCTACCTGGCGCTGGTCTGGGGCATCCCCGAGCCGCGGGAGGGGAACATCGACCGGCCCATTGCGCGGGACCCGCGAAACCGGAAGCGGATGGCGGTGGTGGAGGGCGGGCGCGATGCCCGAACGCGCTACACGGTGTGGCGCCGCTTGGGGGAGTGCGCGCTCGTGGAGGCGCGGCCGGAGACCGGTCGGACGCACCAGATCCGGGTACACCTGGCGTCGGTGGGGCACCCCATAGTGGGCGACCAAGTGTACAGTCGCCGGCGGACGAAGCTGGTGAGCCGCCAGTTCCTACATGCTCACCGGCTGCGGCTACGCCTCCCCTCCACGGATCAGGAAATGGAGTTCAGCACACCGTTGGCGCCCGACCTGCAGATGGCGCTGGACGCCCTTGAGCAGGGGTCGGCCACGACTGCGGGAGATTCTACCAGTAGTCCGGGAGGGTGACCGCGACCCGGTCCGGGGCCTCGACCGCGACATCGGCCTGGGGCAGGCTGCCGACGATCTGGTCCAGCGACACCTTGTCACGACCCACGTCTACCGTAAAGTCGATTCCCGAGCGGTCGAGGAGCGGCGACGTCGCCAGGATGTTCCCCAGCCCCACGGCCTTCTCTAGTGCAGTCCAGAACCGTCCGAGCGAGCCAGAGCCGAGAAGCGGCTTCACGGCCACATTTAGGACGCCCGTGCGTGTGCGCGTGGCAGCGTGCCCGAGGCGCTCCACGCCCGCGCACCGTGGCCACTCACGGCCAAGACACACCTTACGACAATTGTACCATGGCGATTCTACACAAGGCTGTCATGGGACGGTCAGGTGGTGGGTCCGGGACCGTCCGGGCCTTCGGGCGTGGGGGTGGATGGGAGGTGGCGACGCACGCGACGCTCGAGCTGGCTGCGAGGAAGCAGGAGCCGGCGGCTGCACTTCTCGCACAGAACTCCGATGTCCATCCCAAGGCGAACCACGGTCCAGCGCGAGCCGCCACATGCGTGGGGCTTTTTCAACTCCAGCGCGTCGCCCATGCTCAGGTCCGGGAACCTCGGCATCGCCTGCTCACTCCACCCAGCCGAGGCCCCGAGCCTCGAGCACGGCGTTGATCCCGCCCCGCAAGCTTTCGGCCTCCGCGCGCGCGGCCGCGCCATAGCCCTCAGGATCGCGGGAGGCGTAGAGGACGGACCGCGACGCGGCAACGATCAGGTTGCGACCTCGGCCGTCCACCCCAGCCTCGACCGCCCGCTCCAGGGCGCCCCCCTGGGCCCCGACGCCCGGCATGAGTATCGGCATGTCAGGGCAGAGCTCGCGGACCGCCCTCAGCTCGTCGGGGTAGGTCGCGCCGACGACGAGGGCGACGTTCCCTGACTCGTTCCACGAGGCCGACTGCATCGCGACCAGCTGGTAGTACGGCCTGGGCTCTCCACCGTACGGCGAGACGACGGTCAGGTCCTGGAGCTCGCGCGCCCCCGGGTTCGACGAACGGCACCAGACGAACACCCCTCGGTCCGCATAGTCCAAGAACGGCTGCACCGCGTCCCGCCCGCCGTATGGATTGACCGTCGTGGCGTCAAAGCCCAAGACCTCGAACATGGCGCGAGCGTAGGCGCTGGCGGTGGAGCCGACATCCCCTCGCTTGGCGTCGCCGATGATGGGCACGCCGCCCGTATCACGGATGTAGCGGATGATGTCGCGAAGCGGCCCATGGCCCGCCTCCCCCATCGCATCGTAGAAGGCCACGTTGGGTTTGTAGGCGCAGACCAGGTCACGTGTGGCGTCAACGATCCCCTTTGTGAACGCGAGAACGTCGGGGATCGGCATGAGCGCCGGGTCCGGATCGAGCCCGACGCAAAGCAGGGACCGATTTCGCGTCGCCGCCTCCAGGAGTCGCTCTTCGAACGTCTGCATCCTGCCCTCCATGCCCGCCTGCGCTCGGACGCCTAGCGATCCAGTGCCGCGCCTATCGTCAACCCCGCCATCGTCAGTGCGGTGACGATCACTCCCGCGATAGCCACGCCAAGCGCGATGAGGGGTATCGCGCGGCGCGCCGGGACCATGAAGACCCAGGCGGCCAGCGAGCCGGTCCATGCGCCGGTCATCGGCAGGGGAATCGCCACCAGGGCAACCAGCGCCAACGCCTGGTACTTCTGGAACCGAGCCGTGTGGGCATGCCGCAGACTTTCGGCCCGCCACGCCAGGAGCCGACCCGCCGGGTTTGGAAAGGACAGGAGGAACCGAGACAACCGTTCCAGTCCGGGGACCAACACCAGGACAGGCACCAGGTTTCCTGCCACAGACACCAGCAGGGCTTGCTGCCAGGGGAGTCCGAGGACCAGGACGGCGAGGGGGATGGACAGTCGAAGCTCCCCCACCGGGGTCATGGCAGCGCCGAAGGTGCGCAATAGGTCTATCAGTTCCATACCGAAGTCGAAGTATACTCGATGGCGGGACGCACCGGCCACCGAACGTCGGACCGACCCAGAGGTCCCCAGCCGCTTGCACCGCAGGTTCGCGCGATGGTATCATGCCGTTGACTTTGGGGAGTCGTTTAGGGGTAGGACGGCAGACTCTGAATCTGCTAACCGAGGTTCGAATCCTCGCTCCCCAGCCACCCGCTTTGGGCCCACCGCCCCGCCTCCGCCAGGCCTCTCGCGACGACGCACATTCGTGCTGCGACCGTGTCTATCGCCATTTGCAGTATCGCCTATTGTGACGCACGACTTGACGCCCTCTTGCGCACCATGGTAAGTTACCGCGTCTCGTACCGGAAGCTCGCCGCGTGCCGCGGCTGGGCTAATTGCGCGAGGAGCCCAGCTTCCGCGTACACAGAAAGAGGAGGCGGATATGTTGAGTAGGTCCCATTTGCGGATGTTCAGTCTCATCGCGGTAATCGTGGCCGGACTGTTGCTGGCCGCGTGCGGTGGATCGGACGAGGATGATCCGGCGGCAGCGCCGACTTCCGCGCCCGCTGCCGCTCCCACGAGCGCTCCCTCGGCGGCCCCCACGGCGGCTCCCTCTGGTTCCGCTCCATCTGCGG
>CAYTEC010000072.1:0-9119 GCA_964436745.1 uncultured Dehalococcoidia bacterium
AACACAAGGCCGCTCCGTCGCTGGTCCAGGCACGCCCGTGCCACCAGGTGGATCAGCTCCGTGGACCCGTTCCCGACCAGCACTCGGCTTAGGCTGATTCCGAGTCGCTCTGACAGCGCGTCCCGCAGGACGGCACAATCGGGGTCCGGGTAGCGGGATAGATCAACCGCCCGCAGCGCGTCGTGTACCCGTGGCGGCGGGCCAAGCGGGCTGATATTTGCGCTGAAGTCCAGGACGGACGCCGGGTCCAGCCCGAGCGACCGCAGCTCGGCCACATCCAGCCCCCCGTGCGCCGGTCTGCCGTCAGGCGCGGTCATGTCGCTGCCATGCCTCTCCCGGCTCGCTCAAGTCAGCGCCGCTCGCACGGCGAGGGCCAATCCAGACGACAATACGAGCCCCAGAGCCGCCGCCGTGGAGGCCAGGGCTACCGCGCCTCGGACATCCCGGGGCCCTGGCTCTGGAAGACTTTCTCCGATGGTGTAGTGCCCAGGCTTCTCCAGGGAGACCCTCAAGCCGCCGGCCATGGCCGACATAGTCCATCCCGCGTTGGGGCTCTCGGAGCGGGCATGGTCGCGCCTCATTGTGGCCCAGGCTTGCCGAGGGTTTCGGCCGAGGAGGGCCGCAGCCGCCACCAATAGCAAGGCGCCTAGTCGGGCCGGGAGGACGTTCACTACGTCGTCCAGACGGGCCGAGGCCTCGCCCAGGTACTCGTAGCGCCCATGATACCCGATCATGCTATCCAGGGTATTCACCGCTCGGTGGCGAACGCTCCCGGAAGCCCCGCGATCACGAAGCTCAGCCACGGCCCAAGGAAGCTATCGGCGGTGTTCTCCGCAACCGACTCCACGGCAGCCGATGCGACCAGGGAGTCGGAGAGCGACCCGGTGTCGCGACTGACCAGGCTGCGCAGTCCGCGCCTCGCCTTGTCGGTGTCACGTTCCTCCAGCGACCTTGCCACCGCCAGAGCGGCGCTTCCCAGTCCCCGAATGCTGAACGTGGTCTTCAGCATGACCGCGCCTGCCCCCACGTAGGCGGCGTCCCCCAATCCGTGGAGCCAGACGGCCGCTGCCCAGGCCGCCGCCGCGAAGACCGCTGGCACGAGCGCCGCGGCCACAACGCCGATGATGAAATGTCGCAGCCGGCCTTCAGCGGGCGCAATGTGCTCGGCCACCTTCACCAGCCTGCCCATCCAGGCGACGGGGTGCAGGGCCGTGGGGAGCTCGGGGAGGGTCAAGTCCAGGGCCACCGCCAGACCTAGCATCGCCAGATCGGGATATGCTTCCCCGGGCCACGCCAGCCACATCGCGCCCTCCTCGGCGCATCACCTGGTCCCGTCCCGCGCGCCCGGCAGGGGCACCAGGACAATGGCGGTCTTCTGCAACAGGCCCGCATGCGTTTCCGTCGAGATCGGCGGACTGGCGCGATCCGCTGCGCTCGCCAATCGGGGGCGTCGTATCTACTCGGGAAGGGTGAAGGGAGGCACTTGCAGGTCGGCGAAGTCATCGGACCACAGGAGTCTCGCCAGCTCCTCCACCCCAAGGAGATTCCAGAAGGACAGAGTGGTGAAGAGCTTGGAATTCACGATGTAGACCTGGCCACTCTTGATGGCGGGGACCTCCGCCAGGGCCTGGTTCTCGAGCAGCTCAGCCATGAACTCCTCGGCGCTTTCCCCTGGCTGGGGAATGAAGATCAAGTCCGGGGCCATGGAGATGATACTCTCCAGACTGATGGTCGGATTGCGGGTCAGTCCGGCCTCGGCGGCGGCGTTCACTCCTCCGGCCGCCACGATCACGCCACCTTCCGTGGAGTCGTCGCCCGCCGTGTAGATCTTGCTCGAATATGAGGTGAGGGAGATGACGCGGGGCCTCGAGCCAGCGAGCTTATCGCCCACGACCGCCGTTACGGCGTCGAACCGGGCCTGTACCTCCGCCGCCAGAGCGACGGCCCGATCCTCCTCGCCATAGATGTACCCCAGGAGCAGGATGTTGTTGATTCGGGACTCGGCGTCGTTCTTCAAGTCAGTCTGCACCACGGTCACGCCCACGCGGACCAGCGCGTCCACCACCTCGGCCTGCAGGAATGGGCTGGTCACGACGATGTCGGGGGACTGCGCCAGAATGACCTCCGGATCACGGCTGATGGTTTCGATGGATTGGACCGCTTCGGCCACGTTGGAATACAGGATGTTTTTGGTCGACGTGCCCACGCCCACCAGGCGTTCCAACGGGACGATGCCCAGAGTCATCTCGTCGTGGCCCACGGAGGCTGTAATGATGCGCAGGGGCTTGGCTTCGATAACGACGAGTCCGTTCAGCCCCTCGACTTCTCGGGGCCAGCCGTGGTTGAGCGGGTCCACGATGCCGGGCACGCCGAGGAAGGGGTCTGGAGTCGGCGCTGGGGCGGGGGGCGCCAACGTCGGCTCCTGGGTGGCTGGCGATGCCGTCGGTTCCTGGGCGGGGGGCGCCACCGCCGCCTCCGGTGCGAGGCTCGACGACGGCGTGGAGACCGCGGCGGGCTGCGTGGGCTCGGCGCCGCCGCACGCGACGGCAAGAGCCGCCACCACCATCAGCCCGGTCGCAAAGACTCGCTTCAGCCCAATCGTTGTCAACTTGCTCCTCCGTTCACTCACTTCGGTATGGACGCACCAACCTCCACCACGCAGAAAGCCCCGGCGTCTCCGCCGGGGCTCAATGAAAGTCTCACTCTCCGAAGCCGGCGCGTGCGACCTCGGACAGGGACCCCCCCTAATGCGGAGAGCGGCCTCCCGGCCGTCCAGGCAGGTCTCCTGGCTCGCGGGGCCGATCCCTTCCGTGCCTGGGCACTGGGACGAGACCCCGCTCACAGTGGCGCAACCGCGGCGGCTTTCAACCGCCTTCCCTATTCTCCCCTGGTGGGGCACCTGGACAGCGATCTTGTGTTGTTAGGCAGTCACCATAGCCGGGGGCCGTCCACGTGTCAACTGCCGCCGCGGCACGTCCCACGCCCCTCCCCCGCAGCAAACATCTGTGGGAGAATGCAATCAGCACGGGTACCGGACGCGGAGCCTGCGAAAGCCCCAGAGAGTTTGTCGCTGGAGGACCTACAGCAACCATGGATGAGCAGCAAGACAGCAAACAGACCGAGTCCGACTACTCGGAGATGGCCGAGATCTTCTCCGACGTCTTTGAGACCCACGTCAACCCGTGGTCCGCCGCGCTCACCTTCGGGCTGCGCGCCATGAAACCCGAGGAGAAACACGTCTATCCGGTACGGGTTCGGATGCCTCTCCAGCAGGCCAAGGCGCTCGCCGTGATGCTGCTGCGGTCCATACGAGGCTACGAGGCCCAGCAAGGGGTGACCGTGGAGCTGCCGGCTGTTGTCCTCCAGAGCCTCGCCATCCCTCCCGAGGACTGGCGGAGGTTTACCGAGGGCCTCTGAGCGCACCGAACGTGGAGCGCTCATCCGCGCGGGTGGGCGCTGTCTGCCCCCGAAGGGCTTCAGGCCCGGATTCCCGCGAGCCAGTCGCCCTCAGAAACCTGGTCTGGGACCGATGGCCGACCCAGGCGGGAGAGGGGGGAGTCGTGGGGGTGCCACAGCCAACGGCGATGACGATCATCACCGAAGCGCGGTAGCGGGGTCTGGCCTGGTAGCGCGCCAGCCAGCGGCTAGGTCTGCTGGCTGCCAGGACTGAACGAGCAGGCCTGGCCTCGGAGGCGCCGAGAGCGCAGCCTATCGTGGACGAGCCGGCCGAACGCTCCGGCGGGCATCGCTGAGTAGCCAGTGGCCCGCCAAAGCCACACCGCGGATGGACCGCGGCAAATGCGCATGTGTTCCGCCGGACTACTTGCCCAGCGGGCTGTCTCCCCAGTCGAGCCAGGGCTGACTGGTAGCTTCATCTACGTACAGGAACTCGAAGCCCGCTTTTTCGGCGACCTGCTGGTCCAGTTCCCGGTCGCCGATGTGGAGATATCGCTCCGCCTCAAACTTGCCCTTCACTTCTTCGAGCATGTGCTTCGGCGCTACGAAATCAAATTCGATGTTGTGGTCGGCCCACATCGTCCGTTGTGCGGAGGGGAAGCGGTCGGAACAGCTTCCGACGAGGAACCCAAGCTCCTTCGCTTTCCTCACCATATCCACGGTGATGCCGCCGGGGGGGTCCCCAAACTCGAGGGTGCCGTCGATGTCGAAGCTTATCAAGAAAGGCAACTGTGATCCTCCACGAGTTAGTAGTGACCCATTTGTGCTCGATCGGTGCGAAGGAGGCTGTTCACGCTCCCCCAGAGTGCCCGCCCCCACGGCGGGCACTCTGGGAAGAGTGGTTGATCTGCTTCCTCAGGCCGCTGGTGGCCTATACGGGGGGATTCGCGCTCCAGATCAATGCGTCGGTGTTGGCCGGCATGTGAGCGCCGGAGACGCCGATCTGGGCGCCTGGGACCTGCGCCCACGCCCGCCCCTGCAGCTGCAGGATGCTGTCGGCGTGCAACCAGTAGCGGGTGCGCCCGTTGCCGCTGTTCCCGCCGCTGGGAGAGACGGGGTTCGGCCCCTCAGGACTGATGTCCGTCTGGTAGAGGTCCAGGGCATAGCCCTTCTTCTCCCCTCGCGAGGCGAATCCGAGACCCTCCACATGGAACTGGTGGAAGAGCGTGAAACCGTCGTACATGTTCTCAAAGTCCAGGTCCTCTGGGCCGACCCCCGAGGACTCGTACAGGACCCGCGCCAGACGGTCGGAAGCCCTTTCCCATCGCTCCAGGTTGGGAATGACTCCCTGCGCCTCGCCCCTGGTTTGGGCATGGCCGAGGATGTAGACGGGCTTCTGCTTGTGGTCCTTGGCCCGCTCCGGGGTCGTGTAGACGACGGCCAAGGCGGCCATGATTGGCAGGTCGTTGTCGTAGATGTTGGCCGGCTTGGCTATCCACCGGCCCGATAGGTAGTCCTCAACCGTCAACATCTCCGGCCGGTACTGCGTGTAGAACCCGTACGGGTTCTTCAGGCCGTTCACCCTCTCCTGCACCACGAAGGGGGCCATCATGTCGTGGTTCTTACCGTACTTCTGGCAGTACTCTTCGAATATCATGGCGGTGCCGGCGCACGCAGGCATGCCCCAGAGCCCACCGTACTTGCCTGGTCCAGAAGATGTGTCCAGGGCGGCAGCGCCTTGGCCCACGTAGTAGCGACCGGCCAGGTTGTGCCAACCCCTCACCACAAGGCAGTTGTTGGTGAAGCCCCGAGCCACTGCCTCGGCGGCGGTGACAAAGGACACGGACATGCATCCCATGCCGTTCATGACGAACTTGACGTTCGTCAGCTCAGGCATGTTCAGGAGGATCCAGTCGACATCCCCTCGGGTGATGCCGGCTTGGGGGAAGGATGCCATCTTGAAATGTTGGTCCCAGCCCTCGGGTGGGGCTGTGTTCGGGTCATTGGTGACTCCGGTTGTGGACTCCGGGGTCAGAACCAAGCCGTCGATCTGGTCCGCCGGTATCCCGGCATCCGCGATGGCGTTCCGAATGGCGGCGATGGTCAGGGCGCCCATGCTGGTCTCAGGCCTATCGTCCCAGCGCCGAGCGGTGGGGGAAAACCCTACCCCGGTCGCTACAACCTTCCCTCTTCCCTCCCACAGCCCCATTCCTTCTCTGTCTCGAAACCACGAGTGTGGAGTAATCGGAGTCGGCATTGGTTGGCTCCTTCTTTGTACCTTATCGCAGCTGCAACGACGGATGCGCCCAGCCCGCTGCCCCTACCCTACTACCCGCCACTCGGGAACCTTCTGGCCCGTGGCTGGGGTCACTTCGAATATCACCTCTACTGTGGCCCCTATCGGAACCTCGTCCACGGGAGTCCCTGGGAGGTGAGACAGCATAACCAGCTCGGGCTCTTCTTCCAGCGATATCATCGCGACGTTGAAGGGCTGCCCGGCGATCAGCGATGAGACTGGCGTGTCATGGACCACCACTCGGCTGTCTATCCGGCCGCGGCCGCTCACCTGCCGCCACTCCAGAGAGGCGTTCTGTCCACAGCGGGGACACATCGCCCGCGGCGGGAACTGATACCTGGCGCAAGCTGCGCAATACTGGACAACCAGCCGGTCTTCGTTGCATGCGTCGTAGAACGGCTTGTCGAACTCGACTGGTACCGGAGACTGCTTGGGCACACCTCACCTCCGCTTGCCGTTTAGTATGCGCCCACGCGGGCGCGCCATAAGCATGACACCCGAGCATGACACCCGGGATTCCCCGTTGCGACCGGACGCAGCCCGACCCAACGAGACGAACGGAAAGTACTCCTCCGCTGGCGGTCTGTCAACCCTCGTCGCTTTGGCCGTCAGGTGCGGGCACGCACTCTCCCAGATTGCGGAAGCGTGATCCAGGATCGCCCAACCCACGGTGTGTCGGGGGCGCCGGTCGGGGTCGCCATCCGCAAGTCGCCCGAACCTCTGGCTATCGGGGAGCGCGGCAACGCCACCCTGCGGTACGGTGCTCAACCGCGCCCGCGAGCGGCCACAAGGAACTCAGATCCGTCACTCCATATGGACAGGTTTCCGGGAGCAGGTCAGTCGGCGACACGTTGACCACCAGGCGAAGTCGAGCCCCACGCCGGAGCCTCTCGGCCACGGGAAGTTCTCGACGAAAGCGCGGGAAACCCGGGCCAGGGCATGTCCTCGGACCGGGCCGAAGTCACCCCCTGCTCATTCGCGGGCATGAGCTACCAAGGCAAAGGGCACCGGCGCCGATAGCTTGGCGTCGCCCTGCTCGGAACGGCGACAGGTCTATGGGCCGGTCCAACTACGGAGGAGTGGTCTAGCTGAATGCGGCCAGGTCAACTAGCCTGGCCTCCCGACGTTCTGGCGTCAGGTCCATGATGGCGACGTTGCCGAGCTTCATGAGATTCTTGGGTAGCGAGGGGCTGCCCGGATTTATGAAGAGGATTCCCTGATGCTCCTCCACCATCGCGTAGAGAGTACGTCCAAAGACCACGATATCCACGGGGGCGCCGAAGAAGTTCTCCACAATCTTGGGCAGAGACCCGTCCGCCGAGCGATGGGCGCCCAGGACGCCCGGGAATATCTCGTCGCTGAACCCATCCAGTTCCAGGTTGTTCACCATACCTATGGACTGGCTTTCCAACTCAAAGACGTGCTGTTCGGCGACTCGAATGTCACCCAGGCCTTCCAGCGATATAGGTTCGGGCCGCTCCGCGTGCCCCATGTGTACCCTTCCCGCGGCCCTCACGGGTGCGATCCGCCCCAGCCAGTCGAGCACCTCCGGGACATGGATACCCCCGGCATGTAGAATCAGATCGACTCCCTCAAAGGCGCGGGCTACCTCTTTCGGCACTTCCGGTGCTCCCCCGGGGACGCGGGTGTCCGAGATTAGACCGATCTTCATGAATGCACCGCCAATGGCCGAGTGTCCGAGGTCTGTTCCATCTCATTCCTCCCAACGGGAATTCCGCATGTGGACTCCCGCATCGCTGGCCTCCAGCCCCGAATGGGATCCAAGCAAGGTGGCATCAATATACGTCAGCCGTTGGATGTCCAGCAACTCTCGCCTCACCAGCGGGAGACAGGGTTTCGGTCACAAGCGATCCCATGTCTCCCGTGGTTGTACCAGACGCCACGCTGGTCAGGCAAGGATTGGAGGCGGGCCGCTGACCGCGACGGCCTCGTGGCGGCGGCCCGTGATCCTGGGATCTGCAGGCCGCAGTCCTGTCTCACTGCCCCAGGACGCTTCATTTCGCTTCAGGGTGGCGTTGCAGATGTCCCGATACGGCGGTTCGCGCCTCGCGGACCGGGCGAAACGATGTCGCCGACGAGTTCACCAGGAGGCTGAAACGCGGCTTCATGCTGATGGCGGTCGCTCCGTGGTGTCGCTCCGTACGGTTCTGCCTCCACTCGTTTCCTCAAGCGCCGCACGCCAACATGACCGTCATCCGCGAGCCGTTCACGGACCCATCGACCCGCCTACCCCTCTGGCGCTGGCCCAACGAGATCCCCATCGGCGGCGAGCCGGCAGACGTACATGACATAATCAGCGCGTACACTGCCAGGCTTCAGGAGTCCGATCTGCCCAAGTTGCTCTTCCACGCCGACCCCGGCGCTATCATCCCGCCGGCCATGGTGGAGATGTGCAAGCAGAACTACAAGAATCTCAAGACGGTGGACATCGGACCTGGCATCCACTACCTGATGGAGGACAACCCACACCTGATCGGTCAGGAGATCGCCGCCTGGTACGGGACGCTGTGAGGTGACCTCATAGGAGAAGACTTGGGCCCCATGTGCTCGGCGCGCACACTACGTTGAGCATGTGGGGCCCGGTGAGCTCGCCGTGCCGCTGGACCCCGGAACCTGGGCTCACGGCCGCCAACGCCGCCGGCACCACCCCGCCCCCGTTGCTTACGACCGGCTTCGACCCTCCCGTCCCTACCATTCGTGGGAGCGACCTTCCGAAGCGCCGGGCCGTCGGTCGGGGCATTGACGTCCATTGGGCTGGCGCTGCGTGCCGCCCTTCCATGGCCAGGCGGCTACCTTGTGGCAACGGGCGATGCTACCAAAACAGCAAGGGCCGTAGCCATCTCCTCAAGCTGGCGATACCTTGGAACTTCGCACCGACCAAGCCATGGTTATCCGTCAGGAGCACCCACGGCTCAGTCTCCAGACCCCAATCGTCGACCAGGAACGGAAGGAGCAGCAGCCCTTGGCCGCTGCGGGCCTTCTCCAAGTCGTAAGGCTCCACATATATGAAGTTGGCCTGGTCACGATACTCGTCGTACAGCTCGTCCACGATGTCTTTGGCGGGGCCGCATACTTGGCTGACACAGAAACCAAGAGTGGAGAATACCATCACCGAAGGTCTCCCCGACACGAGCGCATCGGCGATGGCCAGGTCGTGCATGTGAGAATCGGACTGACCGGAGGTATCGATCTCAATGATGTCCGCTGCATCGCTGAGGATGGTCTGCACTGTGCGCGGAGCCGGCTGTCCGACCGCGACCGAGATGCTGTGCTCCACAACCTGGAAGGGCTGAATTCGCTTCACGACAGCCAACTCGGCAGCTTCCCGAGTCTAGCCAACTTCAGCGCGTCCATCCACCATGTCAGCTCTTGGAACTGGGGAGGTGACAGCGTAGCGCGCCGGGCT
>CAYTEC010000073.1:0-8957 GCA_964436745.1 uncultured Dehalococcoidia bacterium
CCGTGATCCCACCGAGTGAGACTCCCTCCGCAGACGACGAGCTCAACCTGGACGAGATTCTTGGCCTCTTGTGGCGCCGTCGCTGGTACCTGTTGGGCGCCCTGATCGTCACCGTGGCGGTTGCCCTTGCCTTCATGCATGTGCCTTCACCCACCTACCGAGCGCACACGGTCCTGAAGGTCAACGGCGCCGCGATTCAACCGGACGAGATGGACCCGTTCACGGGGCTCTTCATAAGCTGAGCAGCGGTCGAATCCCTCGTGCAGATGGTTGGGACCTCGCTGATCACGGGTCTGGTGGATGATAGCTTGGACCTGCCCCCGGGGACTCCCAGTCCGATAAGCGTCAGCGCCTCGCGCATTGACCGCACCGAGTTCTTCGAGATTGCCGTAGTGCATGCGGACCCCATCGTCGCTCGCGACTACGCGGCGGGCTACGCCAAAGCATTGATAGCCCAGAGCATGATGGAGTGGATGGAGCGGGCCCAGAACTCTGAGAAGCGCCAGCTTCTGCAGCTGGAGAGGCTCGCGGAGGACATTGGCGAAACGCGATCGGCCATGGCCCTGGGGCAAGGCGATGCCGAGTTCCTCGAGCTTTGAATGGGGCAGCTTCAGAGTCAGTACGGCTCGGTGCTGAGGTGGCTCGAGGACTCGCGCATGGCGGCGGCGAACGTCACCGAGATCATGACGGTGGTGACCCCTCCCTCGGCCACGTCCGCGCAAGCTGGCCCCGCGCCGATGACCGTCTTCGCGGCCATGTTGGCGGTTGGCACGGTGGCTTCGGTAGCGCTCGTGTTGGCTGTCGACCTTATCGGTCGTCGCAGAATCACCAAGCCCACGGAGGTCCGGTCCCGGCTGGCGCTTCAGGTGCTGGTCGTGTTCCCCACGATGCCCGAGGCCCGGGGAATCCTTGGCAGGGGTGGGGCAGGAGGTGTTGACGGCTCTCCTCTGGTGCAACTGTCGCACGACCTGCGCACGCGGCTTGATGTGTTCACGGATGACAATGGCCCCCAGACAATCCTGGTCACGGCTGCTCAGCAGGGTGAGGGCAAGACCACCATCTTGCTCGGGCTGGCATTGGCGTTCGCGCGAGCGGGATCCCGTACTCTCGTCATTGAGGCGGACCTGCGGCGGCCGCAGGTTGCCACTAGGCTGGGCCTTGACCCTGGGGAAGGGCTTGCCGAATTGTTGGCCGAAGATGACCCGCAGATAGAGGATCATCTCCAGAGCTGCTCAATCGACAACCTTCGTGTGCTGACGTCGGGCAGGTCTGCATCGAATCCATTGCTGGCTCTCGAGTCAAGCAACATGAAGAATCTCATGGCTCAGGCCAGAGAAGCGGCGGACGTGGTGCTGGTGGACAGCCCACCGTTGCTGTACGGCAGCGATGCGCGCGTCATTGCCCGCCTGGCCGACCGGGTGCTGCTGGTAATCAGGTCGGGGAAGGCGGGGCCAGGGCCACTGCGACAGGCGCGAGACGTGCTACTCTGGGACGGGCCAAGACGACTGGATGTTGTGGTGAACGGGGTTCGAAAAGACATCGAGCCCTACGCGTACCTTCCCTACTACCGCCAGCGGTAGAGAGCGCGCCCCCGGCGCCCTCCGGTCACACCGGCCGCTCGCCAGCCGCCGCGCCAGGGCGTGGTGGGGACGTAGCACCCTTGGCTGCCGTGGACCGCGAATGGCGCGGTGCCGAGCAGCCTGGCTCGGATCCACGCGCCCGTCCGGCGACAGGGCGGCGTCCCAACGAATCGTGACCGCCTCCCCCGCTCGCCGTGTCGTCGCCCTTGCCGCGCCCGCTCCGGGTGATATAGTGGCCCGCATGAGCCCGGGACCGTCGCGCGTGGGGGAGTGATGGCCACGGTCAATGAGAAGCGTCGTCGCCCGCCGCTCTTCTACGGCTGGTACATCGTCATGGGACACATGGCGGTCCACTTCTACCTCGGCGCGGTCTTCATCTACGGCATGAGCGCCTTCCTGACCCCGATGACCACCCTGCTGAGGTGGAGCCGCGCCCAGTTCAGCATCGCGGCGGGGCTCCAGCGGCTCGAGGGGAGCGTGGCATCTCCGGTCGTGGGGTTCATCGTGGACCGGTTTGGCCCGCGGAGGGTCATCCTGGTGGGCGCCGTCCTGGCCTCGGTCGGGATGCTTGCCATGAGCCAGGTGCACTCCCTGTGGGCCTTCTACGCTGCGTACGTGGTGGTGGCTCTGGGGATGAGCAGCACCATCGGCATTCCCTTCACGGCGGCGGTCGCCAACTGGTTCCGCCGGAGGCGCGGCAGGGCCATGGGGGTGATGTTCTCCGGCCCCATCCTATCCGGTCCGATGGTTCCCTTGCTGGTCATCGCCATCGAAGCGTGGGGCTGGCGCCCCGCGATGGCTGCCACCTCGCTGGGCATGCTGCTCATCCTGCTCCCAGCCGGCGCTCTGGTGAGGCACCGGCCTGAGCCATACGGATACCTGCCCGACGGCGACGACCCCAACCGGGCGGCGGTCGACGCCTCTCGTCCGTCCGCCGCGCCGACGAGCGCGGAGGCCGGACTGCGAGTCCGCGACGCGCTACGGATGCGCTCGTTCTGGGTCCTGACGGTCATCTTCGGCCTGACGGCCATGGGGCCGGGCGCGATGTTCCTGCACCAGATCCCATACTTCGAGAGCATCGGATTCTCTCGGGCCGAGGCTGCGTCCACCTTCGCCACTTTCTCCGTCCTGAGCGGCTTCGGGCGCATCGGAGCGGGATGGCTGATGGACTACGTCGAGCGGCGTATGGTGGTCGCGGCGCTGGTCCTCCTCAACGTCGTTGGCTTCCTGGTGCTGGTGGCCACAACGGAGTACTGGCACACCGTCCTGTACGCGCTCCTGTTCGGGACCGCGTTTGGAGGGATGATACCCGCAAGGCCCATCCTTACGAGCGTTCTCTTCGGCACGCGGGCGTTCGGGGCCATCACGGGGCTGATGCAGTCGCTGGCGGTGGTTGGAGGGGTGGCGGCGCCGGTGGTCCTGGGGATGGTCTACGACACCACCGGGTCGTACAAGCCGGCGATCCTCGCCATCACGGCGCTGGTCGCGCTGGCGATCCCGCTCACGCTGCTCCTGCCGCGGTCGCGAGGGCCGGTGGGCGAGGCCGGGGCGTCGTAGGGTAGGGCGGCCAGCCGAAAGGGTGGCGGTCTCACGAATAGGGGGGAGCTGCGGTCCGCCGTGGGTTGAAACCCACACCTAGCCCATGAGCACTGCTATCAGCCCCGGCACTACCAGATTGGCTCCGATGAGACCCTCAAGCGCCTCACCCCTCACGACTCGGGTCCCCAGGCCCGCCAGCGTTTCTTTCGCGCGGTCCGCGTAGGTCTGAGCGATGATCCTCGTGAAGATCTCGGCGCCCGAAGACCGGTATGCTCCCTCGAGGCGAGCAAGCGGGGCGTCGCCCAACGGGCGGGCCGCCGGGCCGGTATCAAGGGTACCAGGATACCACTCGTGGGAAGAGCCGCAGAAGAAGACCACGGGCACGGTCCTCTTGTCGCGCACGAGGTCGTCCGGAAAGGCATCTTCGATGTCGTCCAGGAGCTGGGCGTGAGTGCAGATGTTGGACCCCAGGTCGCCGAGCTGCCGGACAGTCTCCGCGTCGCGCGTAGCCATGCTCGCCCCGACCCCCGCAGCCAGCCTGCCCAGTCTGCCGGCTTTGAGCTCGGTGATGCGCAGGGCCTCGTCCGTGGTCGGTGCCTCGCGGCGGTCGGTGGTCAGGTCGAGGAGCTGACCACCGCATGCGGCGATGAAGGTCTGGTAGAGCAGCCGTATCGGGCCTAAGGTGGACGAACGGTCCGCGATGGCTGCCGCCTCGCTGGCGGCGCCCAGCCCGTAGCCAAGTAGCGTGATCGCGACCGCGAGGCGCTCCCCGTGTCCGAGCTCCGAAGCTTCGTCCGGTTCCCCGTCCGCGAGGTGGTCCAGTAGGAAGCCCGCCTCCATCAGCAGCTCCACCCCCGCGGCCGCCTGGACGGCAGGGCCGGTCCGAACGCCGGCGACCGCCTCGAAAGCGGCAAGAGCTAGGACGCCGGCCCGACACCGGGAATCTGCGTGGAGCGCGAAGTCCGGAGCGCGGAGGGCGCAAAGTACCGCACTGGCATGCGTGGGATCGGTGCAATACCGGGCGACGATCTGCCGTACTTCGGCTCGCAACGTTTCCAGCATCGGGCCGACCTCCTGTCCCGCCAATAGCCGACCTAGCTGAACCACGCCTGGCTGGCGCTGCGGAAGAGGTTGCCGGAGGCGGCTTGCCGCTCCCCCAGGCTCTTCGCGGCGACTGCAAACTCTACCGGCATGCCCTCTGCCCCCGCCACTGCGGTCAGCAGATGTCCGGGCTCACTCCCGACCATCCTTCGAACCGCCTGCTCCAACTCGCTCAATCTCATTGTCCCTGTCCTCCTCTCCCGATGAGGGCGCCCTTTGCGCCCTCGCAGCGATGGTAGGAGCTCACGGGACGGCGCACAACGGTGGCATCAGGGCGTCCACCTAGGGGAAAACCCCTACACCTTTGCCCCTGTGCCGGAGGTGTCTTGGAGAGCGCGGGCCCGTGCCCGGAGCCCGCCCGCCCCGGCGCCGTCGGAGGGAATATGGCTCGTTGCGGGGACCTTCGCTCAATGCGACCGCTACGGGGTTTCACGGATAACACGTATGCGTTCCACGAATGCGCTTTGTGCCTGGGGCGGGTACTCTGGAAGACGGATGGCGGTGGCGACGTAAGTCACGGGCACGGGTGGCGGTTCCAGCCGGGCCTGACGCAGAGAAAGGCGCTCCATGACTACCGTCGCCATAGTTGACGACCACGAGATTGCCCGACAGGGGGTCCGCCAGGTGCTTGGGCAGGACCAGCGCATCACCGTCGTGGGCGAGGCCGGGAACAGCGCCGATGGAATCCGCCTCATCGCGGAGCTTGAGCCGGAAGTCGCCATCATAGACATCCGCCTTGGGGGCAGCAGCGGCATCGACCTGTGCCGAGAGATCCGGCATCTGACCCAGGGCACTCGTGCTCTGGTGTTGACCGCCTACGATGACGATCGGTACGTGGCGGCGGCGGTTCGCCAAGGAGCGGGCGGGTTCCTGCTCAAGGGTGTGTCTGGACAGGAGCTGCGCCAGGCGGTGCTTGACGTGGCCCAGGGCAAGAGCGTCTTCCCGCCTACGAACGGCGGACCAGGCCCCGTGGACGATGGTTTGCCGCGCGTGTCCGGTCGAGGGCTGACCGCGCGGGAGGTCGAGGTGCTTCGGCTCATGGCGTGGGGATACCGGAACCGCGAGATCTCGGAAACCCTGGGCGTTTCCCTGAAGACCGTCGAGACCCACGCCGAGCACGTCTTTCGCAAGCTGGGGGTCTCCAACCGCACGCAGGCCGTCGTGGCCGCTCTGCGGGAAGAGCGGCTTGCCAACGCCCTTACTGCGGGGGATTGACCCGCCTCAGCGCGGTCTCCACCGAGTCTTCCCACCGATCCGCAGGGCCGTCATGGGGCCCCGCTCGTCCCTGCTGGGGACGCGCTGGGTCCTTTCGTGCGTGGGGCGGTGACATCGCCTGCCACGGAGCCGCCCCTGGCCCTCGACGCGAGGCGATGCCTACGGTATCCTGTCCCCGGCCGCGGCCTTCTCATGCATCCACGTCGCGGACCCTGACCTGGAGGGGGACCATGACTGAGGAAGCCCCCAGCTTCGATCGCTCGATTCTTGGCAAGGAATTTCCGAGCGGCAGACTCGACGTCACCGAGGACCTGGCCCGCCGGTACCGTCGCGCGATCGGCCAGTCTGTGTCCGAGGAGACGGATGCCGAGGAGGCCCGGCGCGAGGAGATCCGCGGTGCGCGCGTGCCCGCGACGGTCGTGAACCTGATGATCCACAACCTGGATCGCCCAGATGTCGAGGCGGCCCTGGCCGGGGGCGGTCTGCACGGGAGCCAGTCGCTGGAGATCATCGCGCCCATCTGCGTCGGCGATACGCTGGATGTTCGGTCCGTGCTGGAGGACGTCTACACCAAGACAGGGCGGTCAGGGACGATGACCTTCGTCGTCTGGGAGAACCGGTTCGTGAACCAGGACGGAGAGACGGTGGTGCGCATGCGCGAGTCGTTCATGTACCGGTAGCCGCACCGGCAGGAGGGGCTCATGGCGTACGACTTCGACGATATCGACCTGGGGGACGAGATCGGCCCTTGGGAGACGGCGATCCCTGACGACGACGTGGCGGAGTTCTGCGTCCTGTGGGGCCAGGGACCCGGACCAACCCAGTTCACGTCCGACGACGTGGCCAAAGGCAACGGGCTGCCTGGAGCATTGATCCCGGGGATCATGCAAATGGGCCTGATGGCACGGCTCATCACCGACTGGTCCGGCGGAGTGGATCTGACGAACCTGGACATCATCTTCCGCCAGCCGCTGATGCATAATCGAGCGATCAAGCTGCGCGGCATTGTGACCGACAAGCGAGAGGAAGGCGGCGTGGGCGTGGTGGAGGCCGATGTCTTCCTCGAGACGGAGGAGGGCGGGACCCACAGCACCGGGAAGGCTGTCTTTGTGCTGCCAACGCGCGGCTAGTGCGCGGCGCACCATTCAAGGAGGCATCGTGGTTGAGTCATCACCAGAGTCAAGCAGGGACCAGCTCGTAGCGCGGCTGAACGAGATACGTGGCGGATACGAGCGCTGCCTGAGCGACGTAACGCCGGAGGTGGGGTTCCGGGGCGCCGAGTGGTCGGTCGCGGACCTGCTGGGCCACGTCAACGGCGGCTTCTACCGCAACATGGCACGGAGGTTGCTGGAGGAGGACCACCCCGACTTTGGTGGCGCTGCCTACGATGCGGACGCCGCGTGGCGCCGAGTGACGGACCGATGCCTGGCCAGCGTCGACGAAGCCCTGAGCATGGCCACCGCCCTCACGCCGGACCAGCTGCTTCGCACGGGGACGCTCCGCGGGCACGAGTACACTCCCGTGGACGCCCTGAACGAGTGGGCCGGGCACTTCGAGGAGCACCTTGCCCAGCTTCGGGATGAGGTTCGGCCGCGGGAGGGCTTGGCCTAGCCAGCCTCCGCTCCTGCGCTCGTTGGCGCTACCTCAGGGCCGGCGCAACCTCGCGGCCGAAAAGCCGCAGGGACTCCAGGGCAGTGGCGTCGTCCAGGTCGAGCCAGTGGTAGTCCATGATGAAATAGTTGAACCCGATCCTTCGGTACCGTTCGATCTGCTCGATGCAGTCGTCGGGGCTGCCGAGGATGAAGCGGTCCTCGGCAAGCTGCTCGAAGGGCAAGTCGAAGCGGTCGCCGGGCGGGAGCTGCTGGTCTTGGCCCTGAGTCGCGTACACGCGGAAACGCTCCTCAAGGGCTGGGCGGGCGAGGCGCAACGCCTCGGCGCGCGTGCGGGCGACAAACACCTCGCGGCTCACGACGATGTCCTCGGGTTGCCCCGCGCCGTGCTCGGCCACGGCCCCCCGGTAGATGCCCATCTGCTCTTCAAGCGTCGAGAGCTTGGCATGGGGGTTGGCGAACCAGACATCGCCCAGCCGAGCTGCCCGCCGGACCGGTCCGTGGCCGTTGGCGGCGATCCACACTGGCGGGTGCGGCTTCTGCAGCGGCCAGGCTGAGGGCCGCGCGTCTCGCAGCGTGAAGTGTTTGCCCTCGAATGAGACCACGTCCTCGGTCCACAGCCGCTTGATGATTTCCAGCGATTCCTCGAACCGGCCCGCGCGGTCTCGCACGTTGAGGCCGAAGGCCTCGAACTCCTCCCGCTCGTAGCCCAGGCCCACGCCGAAGATGAAGCGTCCGCCGCTGATGGCGTCGAGGGTGGCGACCTGCTCCGCCACGTCCACCGGCTGGTGGAGCGGCAGTAGGAGCACGCCGGTGCCGACCCGCATGTCGCCGGCCTCGGCGGCTATGCGGCCCAGCAGGGGGATCGGCTGGAGGATTTGCAGCGGGTAGCTCAGGTAGTGCTGGCCCGCGAGCACGCAGTCGAACCCCAGGTCGCGCGCCGTCCGCACCTGCTCGAGCAGCGCGTCTAGCCGTGCGACCATCGAGCGGCGGGCCAGGTACTCGCTGCCGAGGAACATCCCGAACTTCATCCCATCCGGCTCCCTCCCTGCGTGGGGCGCCGCGCGGTGGCTCCATCGCGGGCGCTGGCTGTCAAGACTCTATCGAGTACGTGCCCTCGGGGCCGCTCAGCAATGTCCTGGCGCGTCGGACCGCGGCTGTTTCGAGGGGTCCGTAGATGTGCGGGTAAAGCTCTCCTGACGCGCCGGGCTCGTATCTGACCTCCGAGCCCAGGCGGTCCGTATCGATCTCCAGCGCCAGGAGGTGGGAGCGACCGGCGAACAGCCGCGCGACGACGGCGAGCGCTTGCGCCTCGCTCGCCGAGCAGTGGATGAAACCTTCCGCGGCGAAGCTGGGTGGCCGGTATTCCGGCGCGAGGCTCGCGGCCTGCCACTCTTCGCGGTCGATCACGTGAAGGATGATCGCCATGCTCGAAACCCCCTGCCGGATCTCCGCCCCGTCGACGCCGCTGCAGTTGTTGTACCAGACATCGCGCCGCCCCGCCAGCGCCGGAGCGGCGCTACCGAGCGTTGACCCTGGGGTCGCCCCGGTGCTACGCTACGGCGCCACAAGGCCACCTGGAGGGATATTCCATGGACCCGAATCGTATGCCGGAGGCGATGCTGGGACCGTATCGCGTGCTTGACCTGACCGGCGAGCGCGGGCTCATTGCGGGCAAGCTGATGGGCGACCTCGGCGCCGACGTCATCAAGATCGAGCCCCCGGGGGGCGATCCGTCGCGCGCCATCGGTCCGTTCTTCCACGACGAGCCCCACCCAGAGAAGAGCCTCTACTGGATGGCGTTCAACCTCAACAAGCGAGGGATCACGCTCGACCTGGAGTCCGCCGACGGGCGCGGCCTGTTCCTTCGACTCGTCGAGACGGCCGACTTCGTCCTGGAATCCTTCGATCC
>CAYTEC010000074.1:0-8703 GCA_964436745.1 uncultured Dehalococcoidia bacterium
CCCGGCAACGATCGGTCCGGCTTCTTCGCCAACTTCAACGCCAGCAAGTACGGCATCACCCTCAACCTCAACACGCCCAGAGGGATTGAGATCGCGAAGCGGCTGGTCCAGTGGGCGGACGTGGTGGCCGAGAGCTACACGCCCCGACCGATGAAGAAGTGGGGACTGGACTACGAAAGCCTGGTAGAGATCAAGCCGGACCTCATCATGTTCAGCACGTGCCAGCAGGGCCAGACGGGCCCATACCGGGAGTACGCTGGGTTCGGGAACCAGGGCGCGGCCCTCGCCGGCTTCTACCATCTGACCGGCTGGCCCGATAGGCCCCCGGCCGGCCCCTACGGCGCTTACACAGACTTCATCAACCCCCGGATGGGGTCGCTCGCCATCGCGGCCGCGCTCGACTACAAGCGCCGCACGGGCAAGGGCACCCACATCGACCTGGCCCAGACGGAGGGCGGTCTCCAGTTCCTGGCGCCCACCATCCTCGAGGAGAGCGCCAACGGGCGCTCCCCCGCCCGCATGGGCAACCGATCGCCGTACCAGGCCCCTCATGGCGTGTTCCCCTGCCAGGGGGACGAGCGGTGGATCGCCATCACGGTGACCAACGACGATGAATGGCAGGGGCTGGTCCACGCCATTGGGGATCCGGATTGGGCTCAGGCCGAGCGATTCGGAACGCTCTCCGGCCGACTGGAGAACCAGGACGCGCTGGAAGAGATGCTGGGTGCGGTCACGGCGGAGTGGGACGCGTACCAGCTGATGTACGCGCTGCAATCGGCGGGAGTGCCGGCGGGGGTGGTGCAGAAGACGTCCGACCTCTTCAGCGACCCGCAGGTGGCGCACCGAAAGCACTTCTGGTTCCTGGACCATCAGGAGATCGGCGTCCACGCCTACGACGGCCCCAGCTTCCGGATGTCCAAGACCCCTGGAGAGCTGACCATGCCCGCTCCTTGCATGGGCCAGCACAATGAGTACGTCTACAAAGAGCTCCTGGGCATGAGCGAAGAAGAGTACGTCCAGGACCTAATCGACAACATCTTCGAGTAGGCGCGACGCCGTTCAACCCGGGGCCCTCGGCCTCCTGGCCCAGCCGTGGTTCGACAAGCTCACCACGAGCGGGCAGGGCGTGCCCTGCACCCACTCTGGAGGCAGGCTGACGGCATCGGGCGTGGCGTGGTTCGACAAGCCTGTGCTGGGCGGAGCCACCCCGCGGCGGCGCGCTGTCCCCTCGCCCGTTACTCCCGGACCGTGGCGAGTTCTTCTCCGCTCAGCGTCGCTGGAATCTCCGAGTAGAACGAGTCGCCGAAATGCCCGGCGTACACCAGGGCGGCGAACCCACAGGCGGATCCGCTGACCATCACTCCGGCCTCTCGGCCATGCCCGTCCCTCGTCGGGCGCGACGGTCCCACGCCGCGCGGCGTTGAACCCCCACCACGCTTCCGCTAGAATGTGTGTTGCCATAAATCGCCGCCTGCGCCGCTGGGAGCGGCGGGAACGGAGCCGGAGTGGAGCCCAGGCCGACCCAGCGCCTCCCCGGGATGCGTGACTTGTCCGAGGCGGAGACCCGCGGCCTTCGCCTGGCCCAGGACGCGCTCCAGGGTGTGCTAACCCTCCACAACTACCGGTTCCTGGACACCCCCGCTCTGGAGCCCACGGAGCTCTTCCTCCGCAAGTCCGGCGGGGAGCTGGCATCATGGATGTATACGTTCACCGAGCCGGGCGGGCACCGCGTCAGCCTGCGCCCCGAGTTCACGTCGCCCGTCATCCGCCTCTTTGTTCAGGAAGCGCCTGCGATTCCCCTTCCGGTGCGATGGCAGTACGCGGGCCCCGTGTACCGCTACACCGGAGGGCCTGCGCTCAATCGAGCGGGAGGACCCGCTGCCAGCGATGGCGAGGCGGAGTGTGCGGGCGCTCGGCAGTTCACGCAGGTTGGAGCTGAGCTCATCGGCGCTTCGGGGCATGCCGCCGACGCGGAGGTGATGGCCCTGGCGTGCGGCTGTCTCAAAGCACTGGGCCTTGAACGGCTCCGGCTGACGGTGGGCAGCGTGGGGGCGGTGGATGGGCTGCTGCGCCAGTTCCAGCTTTCGGAGCGGGCGTCGCTGTTCCTCCTCCGGTCCGTCGGTGACCTTGCTGGGTCGGCGGGCGGCCTCGAGAGGGTTCGGGAGCAAGCGGCGCGTATGGGCCTTTTCACGGCTCAGGATTCCGGTGGCGAGCGGGAGTGGATCGCTTCGTCGATCGCATCGCAGAACGCTGACCACGGTCTCCAGCCGACGGCGCTTCCAGATATCGACGCCCCCACCGGAGTGCGGACGCCCGAGGAGATCGCCGAACGGCTGCGACGGAAGCGTGAGGAGACCGACAGTCCGGAGCGACTGGAACGGGCGCTGGGCTTCGCGGCGGAAGTGGCGGGGCTCCGGGGCGACCCCGAACCGACGTTGGAGGCGGCCCGTGCCCTCGTTGCGCGGCACGGCCTGGACCCTGAGCCGCTGCGAGCCTTGGAGGAAGGACTGAGCGCACTCGCGCTTCACGACCTGCAGGGCGTGGAGGTTGCGGTGGACCTGGGGCTGGTGAGGGACATCGCGTATTACACCGGTATGGTGTTTGAGATCGGCGACGGTTCCGCGGCCGAGGGTCCGACCCTGGCCGGCGGAGGCCGGTACGACGGACTCGTGAAGGCCCTCGGCGGCGAGCAGGACACCCCGGCACTGGGGTTCGCTTGCACGCTGGAGTCGGCGCTGGCGGCGCTCCAGGCTCGCGACCCCTCGCGTCCCCTTCCTGGCGAGCCGAAGCGGGTGCTGGTGATCTCCCGGGGGGAGAACGCATACGGGAGCGCCCTACGGGTTGCCGCTGCGCTGCGACTGGATGGCGAGGTGGCGGAGGTGGTCCTGAGCGAAGGAATCTCGGAGGACCGGCTCGGTTACGCCCGGACGCGGGGGGTCGAGGCGATCGTGATGGTTGAGGACGATGGAAGCACCGAGCGAATTCAAGTCTAGAGGGACCGAGAGCGGCACGGCGCTCCGGCTGGCCCTCCCCAGCGATGGCGAGCTCCATCAGGGGAGCCTGGCGTTCCTCGCGGCGTGCGGCATGCCCGTGGGGCGGGCCAGCAGCCGTCGCTATACCGGCCACCTGGGGGCCGTGCCCGGCGTCGTCGCCCTCTTTCAGCGGGCGTCCGATATCCCCGGCAAAGTCGAGGAGGGGAGCGCCGACCTTGGCATCGTCGGTCTGGATCGCTTCCTAGAGTCGCGGAGAGAGGGGAGCGACGCCCATGTCGCGGTCGAGGACCTCCGTTTCGGACAATGCGAGCTGATCTTCGCGGTGCCCGATGCCTGGGTGGACGTGACCTCCATGGCCGACCTGGCAGACCTCGCCATCGAGTTCCGGGGGCGAGGGCGGGAGCTGCGTGTAGCTACCAAGTACCCCCGCCTGGTGCGGCAGGCGCTGGTGGCGGACGGCATCCACTACCTGACGATGATTCCCGCCAGCGGCACGCTGGAGGCCGCCCCGGCCATAGGATACGCCGACCTGATCGCCGACCTGACGGGGACCGGCACGACCCTGCGGGAGAACCGGCTGCGCCCGCTGGACGACGGCTCCATCCTGGTTTCGCAGGCATGCCTGATCGTGAATCGGCGCCTGCTGGCGGAGGATGGCGGCAAGCTGGACCGGGCCAAGGCGATCCTGGAGCGGATCGAGGCCAACTTGCGGGCGCGCGACTACTGCGCGGTCACGGCCAACGTCCGGGGTGCGTCGCCGGAGGAAGTGGCGGCCTCCGTGCACGGCAGGCCCGACCTGGCTGGGATCGAGGGCCCCACGGTCTCGCCCGTCTTCAGTGCTGACGGCCAGACGTGGTTCAGCGTCGGGGTGCTGATCGACAGATCGCTGGTGCTGGAGGCGGTCGAGCACCTGCGGTCGCTCGGGGGTGACGGCATCAGGGTAAGCCAGCCCACGTACCTGTTCCAGGGGGAGTGCCGCGCGTACCAGCAACTCCTGGCCTCCCTGGGGAGGGCGTAGCGTGCCGAACCCTCCCGTCCACGCCGCCCTAGCCTTCGAGCTGGCGGATCGCCTTGGGCAGCCGGTGGTGGATCGACATGTGGGTGCGCTGCTGCTCGGCGCCACGGCTCCGGACATCCGCGCGATGCTCAGCGTGGACCGCGAGCACACCCACTTCTCGGCCCTGGACAGCACGGCCATCGACGCGGGCGTGGAGGGGCTCTTCTCCGCTCACCCACGCCTTGCGCCGCTGCTGGAGCTCCCGGAGGAGACCCAGGCCTTTCTGCTGGGGTACATCTCACACCTGGTGGCGGACCAGGCCTGGATCAACACGATGTACCGGCCCTTCTTCGAGGACGCGGTCCGCTTCCCGGACCGGACCACAGCCAACGTCATGGACCGAGCACTCCAGTTGGAGATGGACCGGCAGGCCGCCGCCGATGTCGCTCGGGCGCTACCCCTTCTTGACGGGGCCGAGGCGGGGATCGACGTTGGGTTTATCGAGGAGGTCGCGCTGAAGGAGTGGAGGGAGCGGATGGAGACGCGGTTCGCGGAGGGGTTCAGCTGGGACCGGCTGCGCTTCATGGCGCGGCGGCGCCAGGACCCCGCCGAGGTACCTCTGGCGGAGCGCGTGGCCGACGAGTTCCTGGACTCGGTGTCCCGGGGGCTCGAGGGCTTGGAGGCGGTGGTGCCGTGGCGGCGCGTGGAGGAATACCGAGCCCTGGTCCTGACGGAGTCGGAGCGCCTGGCACGGAGGCTCATCGAATGAGGGTGGTCCGGGGCGTGGAAGCCGGTCGGGAGGCTCTGCGTCGTGGCGTGCTGCGCGTGTGGGACGATCCCGCCACGGAGCGGACCGTGGCCGAGATCCTGGGCGCGGTTCGCACCGGGGGCGACGCCGCCCTCCGTGACTATACGAGCCGGTTGGACGGCGTGCAGATCGAGGCGCTGGAGGTGCCGGCCGAGGAGTGGCGGGCGGCCTACCGTCGGACCCCGCGTTCGCTGCGGGACGCCCTTGAGGCCGTCGCAAGGCGCGTGCGCGCGTTCCACGAGTTGTGCATGCCCAAGACGTGGGTCGACCTGAACGAGGGGTTCGGCGAGATGTTCAACCCCGTGGACCGGGCCGGGATCTACAGCCCCGGTGGGAGCGGCGCCTACCCCTCGACCGTTCTGATGGCCGCCATCCCCGCCCGAGTGGCAGGGGTTCGGGAGGTCGTGCTCACAACGCCCCCCCAACGCGGCGGCGCGCCGACCGAGGTGGTGCTGGCGGCCGCGCACGTCGCGGGCGTCGACCGTGTGTTCCAGGTGGGCGGCGCTCAGGCCATCGCGGCGATGGCCTACGGGACGGAGTCGGTCCCCAAAGTGGACATCGTGTGCGGCCCCGGCAACATCTACGTCACCCTCGCGAAGCGGATGGTCTTCGGGGAAGTGGCGGTTGACGGCCTCTATGGGCCGACGGAAACGGTGGTCGTGGGGGACGATTCGGCGGACCCGGTCCACTGCGCCGCCGACCTGGTGGCCCAGGCGGAGCACGATCCCCTGGCCTCGCCCATTCTCATCACCACGTCTGAGCGGCTCCTGGAGAGTGTGCGGCGAGAGGTCCCGCGCCAGATCGCGCGTCTCGCCTCGCCAAAGTCGGCCGAGGCCGCGTTCGAGGCTCACGGGACGGCGGTGCTGGTCCGGGATGTTGACGAAGCGGTGGAGTTGGCGAACCTCTACGCGCCGGAGCACCTCTGTCTGCTCGTGCGAGAACCGTGGTCCGTATTACGACGCGTGCGAAACGCGGGCGGCGTCTTCCTGGGCGACTACTCGCCGGAGGTGATGGGGGATTACGTTGCAGGCCCCAGCCACGTCATGCCCACCGGGGGCACCGCGCGATTCAACGGCCCGCTGGGCGTCCATGACTTCCTCAAGGTGACCTCTCTGGTGGCGCTGGACCGGGAGAGCTTCAGCCGCCTCGCCCCAGACGGCATCCGGATGGCACGCGCCGAGGGGTTCGAGGGCCACCGCCGCGCGATGCGCCTCCGTTTGCAAAAGGCCCGCGGGGAGTCCCGCGACGATGCCGGCGGTGGGGGCAAGCCGTGAACGAGACATCGAAGGTATCCCGTCTGGTGCGCGCCCATGTGCCGTCGCTGGAGGTCTACGCCGGCGTCGACCCGCCGGAAGTGCTGGCCCGCCGTGCCGGAATGCGGCCGGACCAGGTCGTTCGGTTGAACGCCAACGAGAACCCCTACGGACCATCGCCTCGCGTGGCCCCGGCCCTTGCGGCCGCGGCGGCCGGCGCGGGCATCTACCCCGATCCCCTGCAGCGCGAGGTCCGGTCCGCCATCGGCGCCTATACGGGCGCCGACCCCGCGGGAGTGGTGGCTGGGGCTGGGGCCGACGAGCTGATCGACCTGCTGGTCCGCCTCACCCTTGAGCCTGGCGACCAGGCCATCGACCTGACCCCGACCTTTGGCATGTACGGGGTCACGACGCGAATCGCGGGCGGGGAAGTGGTCGCCGTCCCCCGCGACGATGATTTCGAGGTCGACGTGGAGGCGGTGCGCCGGGAGGTGGGGCCTCGCACCAAGCTCATCTTCCTCTGTAACCCGAACAACCCCACGGGCAACCTATCGCCGGAGTCGTGCGTGCGGGAGCTACTGGACCTCGGTCCGCTGGTGGTGGTGGACGAGACCTACCACGAGTTCTGCGGCTTCACCGTGGACCGGCTGGTGCCGGAGCACGAGAACCTTGTGGTTCTGCGTTCGCTGAGCAAGTGGGCAGGGCTCTCGGGAGTGCGAATCGGGTACGCCATCATGGCCCCCATCGTTGCCGGGTACCTGATGGCCATCAAGACGCCGTACAACATCAGCATCGCGAGCCAGGCGGCATTGCTCGCCAGCCTGGAGGACACCGACCTGCTGCTGCAGCGGGTGCGGACGATCGTCGAAGAACGGGAGCGCATGAAGGCACGCCTGGAGGGCCTTCCGGGGGTCATCTGCTACCCGTCCAAGGCCAACTTCGTGCTGTGCCGCTTCCCAGCCGGCGAGGCGAAGCGGCTCGAGGCCGGGCTGGCAGAGCGCGGTATCATCGTGCGTGGGATGGGCGACCCTCTCCAAGACTGCCTCCGTATCAGCGCGGGAACTCCTGCCCAGACCGACGCGGTGGTGGACGCACTGTCGAGGCTCCTGGTTTCCTGACGAGGGCTGTCCGACGGTGGCCAGCAGAGCTGAGATGCTGCACAGTGACTCGGGGTAGGTGCGAGCTCAAGCCAGGCCGCTTCGGAGGTCTTGGATGGGGGGCGATTGCGATGTCGCAAGAGCGGATTGTCGCCGAGGACCGGGAAGACCGGCCTGCTTCGAATGGGGAATCGGTCACGGGAGCACCGGGGTCAATAGACGAAGCTTTCGGGGCAGCAGATCACTGGCTCCTGGACGACGGGACCGAAGAGGCTGTGGCTGGCAGCATTGAGCCACCCGCCGACGTGGACCAGGGATTCTTTGAGGGCCCTGGGGAAGCCGTTGGCGCGATTCTGAGGTCCATCTGGGGATTTATTCGCAGCACCCTCGGGGGGTTCCTGGAGAGCTGAACCACGTGGTGACAGCCGCCGGCGGATTAGGGCCAGCGGCCTGCGTCAGGGCCCGTCGTGCCACCCCACCATGCAGTTGGAACCATGATTGAAGGGCGAGAAACATGAGCAACCGCAAAGCGAGCGTCCAGCGCGAGACGGGTGAGACCAAAGTGTCCGTGGAGCTAGACCTGGACGGCTCCGGTCAGTACAAGATCTCGACCGGCCAGGGCTTCTTCGACCACCTCCTGGCCCAGCTTGCCCGCCACGGCCTGCTGGACCTGACGGTGGAGGCCCAGGGGGACATCCAGACCGGGTGGCACCACACCGTCGAGGACGTCGCCATCGTACTGGGACGGGCGTTGCGCGAGGCTCTTGGAGAGGGACGCGGCATCTCACGGATGGGCCACGCGCTCGTGCCGCTGGACGAGGTGCTGGCCCAGGTGGCCCTGGACCTTAGCGGTCGGAGCCACGCCACGATCGACCTGGGGCTATCGGGCGAGATGGTGGAGGGCCTGCCGAGCGACCTGGTCCGCCACGCCCTGGAAGCCATCGCCGTGGAGGCGCGCGTCACGCTGCATGTGCGGGTCCTGTCCGGCGCCAACGACCACCACCGCGCCGAGGCCGCCTTCAAGGCGGTGGCGCGCGCGCTCCGCGACGCCGTGCGCGAGGATCCGCGCCTGGGCGGCGACGTGCCCAGCACCAAGGGCACGCTGGGGTAGGATCCTCCCGTGCCCACTCCCCTCCATCTCCCCCCTGCACCCCTCGGCCTTGGGCTGCATCCAAGGATGTCGAGGAGTCCCCGTGCGCCGACGATTGGACAGCCTGCCCCCACGGGATTAGACTCGGGGGCATCGCGCTGCCGGGAGACGGAAGCCCAGCGCCGTGTGGACGTGGAGGGGTGCTAGATGGCCAGCCCAACGACCGAGACGCGGGAGGAGCGGGCCGGCGAGCGCGGGCTTCAGTGGAAACAGGGCATCTGCGGGATCTGCCCCGCGGGCTGTTGGGTCGAGGTTGGGCTGAACAAGGGCCGCATGGAGGCGATCCGCCCCCAGGAGGGCCACCCGCTTGGGATGCTCTGCCGCCGGGGTGAGCACGCTCCCGAGATCGTCTACTCCGAGCATCGGCTCAAGTACCCTATGAGGCGCGTCGGTCCCAAGGGCACG
>CAYTEC010000075.1:0-8497 GCA_964436745.1 uncultured Dehalococcoidia bacterium
GTCCGCTTCGACCTGCTCTGGCCCGAATTCCTGGTAGCGGGCCTCGCCTTCGTCGTGTTCACGGCAGACCTCTTCCTGCGCCCCGAGCGGAAGAACCTGTTGGCACCCGTCGCGGTCATCGGCCTGGGGGCCATCCTCGTCTTCACCCTATGGTTTCTGTGGGGCGTGGATGAAGCCCTCTTCGGCGGGTTGGTGCGCGTGGACGCCTACGCGCTCTTCTTCAAGGCCCTCTTCCTGCTGATCGGCGGATTCGTCATGGTCGCATCGGTCCACTTCGTGGGGCGATACCTGAAGCATCCGGGCGAGTTCTACGGCATCATTCTGGTTTCCGTGTTGGCGATGATGCTCCTGGCCGCAGCGGGGGAGCTGCTGACGGCGTATCTATCCCTAGAGCTGCTGAGCTTCAGCCTCTACATCCTGGCGGGGTACGCGCGGGAGGACCCGAAGTCGAACGAGGCGTCCGTGAAGTACGTGCTGCTGGGGGCGTTCTCGTCCGGGCTGATGCTGTACGGCATCGTGATGCTGTACGGCGCGCTGGGCACGACCCACTTCGCGGGAATGGCGGATGCCCTCCAGGGCCTGGACGGGACGAGCGGGAGGCTCCTGCTGGGGCTGGCGCTGCTGATATCGGGGCTCGGGTTCAAGCTAGCCGCGGTGCCGTTCCACATGTGGGCGCCGGACGTCTACGAGGGCGCGCCGCTCCCGATCACCGCGTACATCGCGGTGGGGTCCAAGGCCGCGGCGTTCGCGGTGGTGCTGCGCCTTTTCGCGGAGGGACTGCTGCCGGCGGCGGACCAGTGGCGCGTGCTGATCGCGGGGCTGGCGGCGGTGACGATGGTGTTCGGCAACCTGGTGGCGCTGGTGCAGCGGAACATCAAGCGGATGCTGGCCTACTCGAGCGTGGGGCAGGTAGGCTATTTGCTGATGGGGATCGCCGCGCTGTCTCCGCTTGCCTCCAACGGCCTGATCCTCCACCTGGTGGGGTACGCGGCGACGAACCTGGTGGCCTTCACAGCGATCATCGTCTTCTACAACCACTCCGGCAATGACGAGATTCCCGACTTCGCGGGGCTGGCCGGGCGTTCGCCCTTCCTGGCGGCGGCCCTGACCGTGGCCCTCTTCTCGCTCGCGGGCCTCCCGTTCTTCGCGGGGTTCACGACGAAGTTCTACCTGTTCGCGGCTGTCGCCCGCGAAGGGTACCTGTGGCTGGCGGGGCTGGCGATCACGGCGAGTCTGGTGTCACTCTACTACTACCTGACGGTCGTCCGGCAGATGTACATCGAGAAGGCCGAGGACACGTCACCGGTGCCCTCGCCCGCGCTGCTGGTGGGGGCGCTGGGGGTGCTTGTCGTGGTGGTGGTGGTCATCGGCGTGTACCCGGCGCCGCTTGTCGATGCCGTGGACGCGGCGAGCCGGGCGCTCTTGGGCGGCGGGGGCATCGCGTCGGCGGCGCCGTAGGGGTGCGAGCCCCGCGTTGAGGAACCTACCGCCGCATCCTCGCGGTCCTGGCAAGCGCCAAGCGGTAGTCTGACTCCAGCCTCATCCAGAGGTACGCGGGTATGCCGAGTGCCTGATCCAGGTCCAGGGCTGTTTCCGCGGTGATCGACTTCTTCCCACGACATATCTCACTGATCATCTGTGGCGGACGCCCCATCAGCTCCGCCAGATGCCTCTGAGTGATGCCTCGCGCCTCCAACTCCTCTTGGAGCAGCTCGCCGGGGGGGAAAACCGCGTCGGTCTGGGTGCGTCGGCTCCTAGTCACCATAGTGGCTGCTCATCTCTTTCACTACGAGGGTTTCATCCGCCGATCGCTCGATGTTCATGCGCCATCTCCCGCGAATCGTCGTCGCCCACTCCCCGGCGCGCCCTCCCCTGAGCGGACGGAGGCTCAACGTCTGGATGCTGAAGAGGTCTGCGAAGTTATGTGCCGCTTGGAGGAGCAGGACTCGGGGGATATAGCGGGGGCCGACCTGCGGGCCCCATTCCCTGATCGCTTCGGTTTCACTCTCGAAGCATCGCTGCAATCGCCCCGTGCTGAACTCTACGTCCATCACCCATACTCCCTATGGGTGTATATTAGCATATCACGGCTAGTGAGGCATCGCCTTCGGGGTGTATCTCATGCCCCAGGCCGCGGTCACTACCCCAGCAGCCCCGCCACCTCTTCCAGTGATCCCACCACCGGCACGCCGTCGGGGAGGCCGTCGCGCGGCGCCGACTCCTGCGGGCGTAGGGCGCGACCCAGCGACGGCCGCTCCAGCAGCACGGCATGCATGCCCGCGCTCCGGGCGCCCACGACGTCGGTGTCCACCTGGTCGCCCACATGCACCGCCTGGTGTGCCGAGACCCCCGCTCGCTCCAACGCGGCGAGGAAGATGGGAGGGTGGGGCTTGTCCGCGCCCACCTCACGCGAGGTCAGCAGGAAGTCCACGTGCGGACGCAAGCCCAGGTCCCCGAGCAACGCCTCGGAGCTCTGGTCGACGTTGGAGAGCACAGCCACGGCCAGACCAAGGGCGCGGAGACCCTGGAGGGCGGGCGCCGTGTCGTCGAAGAGGGCTAGGTCGTAGGGGATCTGGCGCACCTCAAGCCACACCTGCCGCGCCAGGGTCGGGTCCGCCTCGACGCCCGCCCCCTGGAGCACGAGCCGCTCGTACTCCGTGAAGAAGTCCCGACGCTCGTCGCGGGACCGGCTGCGCACAGGCTCTCGGGCGTTCTCGCGGGCCATGTGGGCGTCCGCGAGCAGGTAGCCCGCCGCTATGCCCTCGGCCGAAACCGCGATCCCCAGCTTGGAGCATGCCTCGATCTGGACTTGCTCGACGGGGGGCCAGAAGCGTGCGAGGGTGTTGTACAGGTCGAATGTGACGGCGCGGACCCCGCGGATGGTTGTCATTGCGCGTTCATTGTAGCACGGTCCCATCGCGTGCTAGGATGCGTCGCCGAGAGCCCGAAGCCCTGGGACGTGGAGGAGGGGCGATGGACGTGCCGCGCCTGAGCGCCCTGGCAGCGACCGCCGTGCTGGACCTGCTCTTCCCGCCGCGATGCGCCGGGTGCCGCAGGGAGGGACCGTACCTGTGCGAACGGTGCCTGGCCGGGCTGCCCGAGCTCCCGCTCGTGGTCTCGACATCGGTGGGCGGCGCCCTCGACGCGGTCCTGGCGCCGTTCCCCATGGACGGCGTTGCCAGGGAGGCGGTCCACCGGCTGAAATACCGGGGCGTCCGCGCCATCGCTCCTGAGATGGGGCGGCTGCTCGCGGACCGGGTCTCGGGCGCCCTCTCGCGCATCGACGTGGTGGTCGCCGTCCCCCTGCACAAGCGCCGCCTGCGCCGACGAGGATACAACCAGGCGGAGCTACTCGCCGCGGAGCTCGGCCGCAGCCTGGCGATTCCCCTCGACCGTCGAGGGCTGGCGCGGCTCGAGGGCGGCGCGCCCCAGGCCAGATCGGCGAGCCGCGAGGAGCGCCGGGCCAACGTCTCCGGGGCCTTCCGTGCGCTTCGAAGCTTCTCCGGAGCGCGGGTGGCGGTCGTCGACGACGTGGTCACCACGGGGGCGACTCTGGATGCCTGCGCCGAGGCGCTCCTCGACGCGGACGCCCGGAGCGTCGTCGGGGTCGCGTTCGCGCGGGAGGTGTGACCCTTCTGAGAGTCCCAAGTTGGACCCGGTGGTCTGTTTCGCCCGCCCGCGCCCGCGAGTTACAATGAATTACGGGCCGCAATCGCGCGGCATCTCGCCAGAGGAGCGTGGACATGGAGCTACAGATTCAGGGGCGCAATGTGGAGATCTCCGATGACATTCGGGCCTACGTCACGCGGAAGATCGAACGGACCGAGCGACGCCTGAACTTGCCCATGGAAGCCCACGTGGTGATCTCCCACGAGAACACGAGGTCCCAGCTTCACCGCATGGTGATGGAGGCCACCCTGACCTGCGCGGGCGCCGTCCTGCGGGGCGAGGAGCGCGCCGCCAGCGTCAAGGTCGCCGTCGATGCTCTATCCGACACCTTGGACCGGCGGGTAGCCCAATTCAAGTCGCGCCTCTACCGAAGCGAAGCCGCTCGGAGGCACGGCGGGGTTGGCAGCATCCGTGAGATGGAGTCCGCGGTTCGGGAGTCGTCCGAGGGGTCGGACGGGGAGCCGGAAGAGGATCTGACCCTGGGCCGCGTGGTCCGCACGAAGTCGTTCTCCATGAAGCCTATGGCGGTCGACGAAGCGGCTACCCAGATGGAGCTGCTGGGCCACACCTTCTTCTTCTTCCTCAACAGCGACTCCGGGGCCGCCAACGTTCTGTATCGGCGGTGGGACGGGGACTACGGACTCATCGAGCCCAGCGTCGCCTCTCACGCCCCCTAACCGCGGACGGGCAGGGCGTGCCCCGCCCCCACTCTACGGGATGGTTGGCAGTTCACCAGCGGTGTCGTCCGACTGGCACGCTGTTCGCGCGCGGGGCGCTCGTGGTTCGACAAGCCCGGGGCGAACGGGCAGGGCGTGCCCTGCCCCAGCCTGGGGAGGGTTGGCATCTCACCAGCGGCGTCGTCCGGCTGGCACGCTGTCCGCGCGCGGGGCGCCCGTGGTTCGACAAGCTCACCACGAACGGGCAGGGCGTGCCCCGCACCCTGTTCGCCCGGAGCTTGCGGAAGGGCGGGCCTCCTAGGCGCTCGCCAGCGAGGTCAGCCCCTCCACGTACCACGCGGGGAGTCCGTGCTCCCGCGCGCCCTCAATGATGATGGCCAGGTAGATTGCGGTCGGGGCGTACGGGCCGGTCCGGTCGACGACCTCGTAGGCCATCGCGTCGCACTCCACGCCGGCCGCGTCCTCCACGCGCACGGTCATCCTGCGGTACGCCGTGGGCACGCCCTCCTTCGCGTCGAGGGCGTGTAGCTCGTCGTCGGGCACTTCGTAGAGCACCCCCCACACTTCTCCGGTCGGGTGCTCAACGATGTCGGCGACACCCCCGCCACGCTTCGCCGACCAGCGCGTGAACGCCAGGCGGTACCCTCGCAGGACGGCACACCCGAGGCTCTGGGCGTGGGGAGTGTGGTGCAGAATCTCCCGCTCCAGCATGTTGCTGCCAAACGCGAAGTAGGGTTGCGCCGTCATTGGGTCTCCCGCCGGTGCCCAGCGAAGTAGACCAGCGCCTCAAAGAGCTGCTGGAATTGCTTGGGGACCTCCTCGGTGCGTTCGGGGTGGAACGCGACCCCCAGAACGAAGCGGTGGTAGGGACTCTCCAGCGCCTCGACCGTCTGGTCATCCATGGCGTAGGCAGACGCCACAAGCTCGCGGGACTTCTGGGCCTCCCTGAGCCCCTGATGGTGGAGGCTGTTGACCCGCACACCCCCACCGGACCCCAGGACGGACGCCAGCTTGCTCCCCGGGGCTATCCAGATGCGATGGTACGTGGGCCCCCATCCGCCGTCCTCCCCATCGATCCGATGCCCCTGGAGATCCTGGATGAGCCGCCCGCCTACCGCCACGTTCAGCACCTGGAGTCCACGGCAGATGGCGAGCACCGGCAGGTCCCGAGCCAGGGCCCCGCGGGCCAACGCCATCTCCAGGGCGTCGCGCGCGGGGTCCAGCCCCTCGGAGGCCGCCGGGTCGCCACCATAGAGCTCGGGGTCCACGTCCGCCCCGCCCGCCAGGAGGAGGGCGTCGAGACGCTCCAGCGCCTCCTCGGGGGGCAGGCCGCCGGGCAGCAGCAAGAGCGGCTCGGCGCCCCAAGGCGTCAGCGCGTCGATGTAGGGCTGGGCCTCCTCGGCGCTTGAGGCGGTAACGCCGATCCAGACCCTGCCTGGCAAGGCAGGGTCTGGACCATCACTCTCGGGGTTGGTCATTTCGGAATGCTCTCCTCAAGGCAGTGCCTGGGCGTCCGTCCGTGGCACGGCTGGACCATGGACCAAGGGTTCGCTCGTCATCGGACGCCCACGATGACCAACCGCTAGACAACCAGCCGCCGTCGCATCAGGACCGCCGCCAGCAGGCCGAACCCCGCGGCCATGCCCACGAGCGCCGCCGCTGAGCCCAGGTGCGCCAGGCCGACGTCGCCCAGCGCCAACCCCCGGATCAGATGCACGGCCGGCGTCAGGGGCAGCACCCACACCACGGGGCGCACGATGTCCGGCAGCGTCTCCACGGGGAAGAAGACACCGGCGACGAAGAACATCGGCGTCGCCAGGACGGTGAACACGTTGTTGAGGAGGCTTATCGTAGGCGCGACGGACGTGATGCAGATGGCCATCATCGCAAAGACGAGCCCCGTCAGGAACCCTGCCGGGATCGCCAGGATCGCCCACGGCGACGCAACCAGGCCGAGCCCAATGGCCACCCCTAGGATTGCCACGGAGGTCATGATTGAGCGGGTGGCCCCCCACACGGCCTCGCCCAGCACCAGGTCCTCCACCTCCACGGGCGTCGCCAGGATACTGTCGAACACCCGGTGCATTGACATGCGGAGGTACGTCCCGAACGTGTTCTCGAACAGCGCGTGGAACATGGCGTAGCTAGCGATGATACCCGGGGCAACGTAGCGAGCGTAGGGCACGTCTCCCTCAACCGACCCGACGAACTGCCCCAGCCCGTAGCCGATCCCCACCAGCATCACCAGCGGCTCCAGCACAATCCCGCCCGTCTCGCCCGTCCAGTTGCGCCGGAAGGCGTCCCAGTGACGACGCCACACCGCCATCGCGAGCATCGCATTGGGCGCCCTCATTCCTCGGCCTCCGAAAGCCCGTGGCCTGTGAGCCGCAGGAAGACGTCTTCCATGTTGGCGGTGCGGTACAGGACTTGAAGGCCCTCCTCCGTGAGTTCTCGCTCCAGGTCTGAGCCGTTCGAGCTGAAGACCAGAAGGGCGGTGCCCGCCGGCTCCACGCGAAGCCCCCGCCCGGCCAGCCGCTCCTGGACTGCGTCCGCTTGGCCGAGGGGGGGACGCACCTCTACGACATCGCGGCCGGCGTGCCGGAGCACCAGGTCGCGGGGAGCGCCCTCGGCCAGGACCCGACCTTGATCCACGATGACCAGCCGCTGGCACAGTGCCATGGCCTCGTCCATGTTGTGGGTCGAGAGGAGGATGGTCACCCCCTGGCGTCGAAGCTCCAGGAGCCGCTCCCACACCAGGTTACGGCCCAGGGGGTCCAGGCCGGTGGTGGGCTCGTCCAGCACCAGGACGTCCGGCTGGTTCATCAGGGAGCGCGCGATGACCAGCCGTCGCTTCATCCCGCCGGAGAGGGTGTCGACGCGGTCCGCCGCCCGGTTCAGCAGTCCCAGGAACGCCAGGGCCTCTCGCGCACGGGCCACCGCCACGGCGTCGGGGATTCGGTAGTAGCGGGCGTGGGCCACCAGGTTCCCCATCGCCGAGAGGTCCGGGTCCAGCGTTTCCTCCTGGGGCACCACGCCCAAGATCGCCTTCACCTTTCTGGGGTGCGTGCTCACATCCATGCCGCGCACCACAATCTCCCCGGCGGTGACGGGGGAGATAGCGGTAAGCATGCGCATGGTGCTGCTCTTACCCGCGCCGTTCGGCCCCAGCAGGCCGAAGCACTCCCCGGGGTCCACGTGGAAGCTGACCCCGCGCACAGCCTCCAGCGCGCCGTAGCGTTTGAACACATTCCGAACGTCGATGACCGGCTCCATCGCCGCGCCTCCGGCGGCCATCCTACCATGCGGCCGCGCTACCTCCAAACGTCCTAGCCCGGGGGCGATCGGGGCGCGTATAATCGTCACGGCGCCCGCCGCTCGGCGCGCCGCGCAATTGAACCAAGGAGGTCTCCGACATGCCAATCCACTTTGAGGACGCCACCCTCCGCATCCACAAGGTCGTGGCCAGCACCTATGCCAACAACGCGTACGTCATCGTCTCCAAGGCCACCGGGGACAGCGTGGTCATCGACACCCCCGCCGACGCCGCAAAGGTGATGGAAGAGGCTCGGGGCACGACCGTGAAGGCCATCCTGATCACCCACAACCACTTCGACCACCTGGAGGGGTTCGAGGCGATCAAGGCCGGGCTTGGCGCACCCACCGCCAGCCACGCCGCCGACGCCGAAAAGCTGCCGTCAATGCCGGACTTCACCCTGGCGGACGGCGACGTTGTGACCGTGGGAGACCTCACCGTGCGGTCGATCCACACCCCGGGGCACACCCCGGGCGCCACGTGCCTGCTCGTCGGCGCCCACCTCTTCTCCGGCGACACCCTGTTTCCCGGCGGTCCGGGCAGGAGTGGGTCGCCCGAGGCTCTGGCGGAAATCATCGGCAGCATCACGGGCAAGCTCTTCACGCTGCCCGACGACACGGCCGTCTACCCTGGCCACGGGGACGACACAACGATCGGCCAGGCGAAGGGCGAGCACGCGGTGTTCGCCTCGCGGGAGCACGCCGCGGACCTGTCCGGGGACGTGCAGTGGCTGGAGAGCTGAGCGGGCAGGGTGCCGGGAACACACCGTTGGTCATGAGTTCCCCGCTCGTGGTTCGACGAGCTGTATGGACCGGGTTCATCATTAACGGGTGTTCGG
>CAYTEC010000076.1:0-8320 GCA_964436745.1 uncultured Dehalococcoidia bacterium
TCGTCCCAGGTGGCCACGGAGGCGTCGGTCGCCTTGCGTAGCGCCCGGCAGAAGCGGCGCACGGCCTGCGCTTGCGGCCCCACCGTCCCATCGAGCGACAGAGGCAGCCCGACGACGATGCTGGGAGCGTCGTGCTCGCGGGCCAGGTCGGCCACGGCCCCCGTGTCGACGGAGAGGGAGCGGCGGGTGAGCGTGGTGAGGGGCGCGGCGACGAGCCCGGTGGCGTCGCTCAGGGCGACGCCGATGCGCCGATTGCCCACGTCGAGGCTCAGTGTGTGTGCCATGATCGAACGGCGTCGGGGCGGCTCAGGGCGCGCTCCCGGCGCTCTGGCGCACCAGGGTGGGCACCAGCGCCAGGGCCTCCGCCAGCTTGTCGGTCCGGGTGCCGCCCGCCTGCGCCACTTCGGGGCGACCGCCGCCGCCGCCGCCGATGACCTTGGCAGCCTCCCGTACGATCTCGACGGCGCTCAGGCCCTTCGCCACCAGGTCCGCGGTCAGCATCGCCACCAGCATGGGGCGGTCTTTCTGGATGGAGCCGAGCACCACCAGGCCGCTCCCCAGCCTGTCGCGGAGGTAGTCCCCCATCTCGCGAACCGTATCGACCCCCTCGGCGGATACGATGGCGGTCAGCACCGTCACACCGTCCGCTTGCTGGGCGGTCGATAGCAGACCCGCCGCTTCGTGACGGGCGGCCTCCCGCTCCAGACCCTCGGCACGCCGCCGTTCGCGATCGAGCTGCTCCTGGAGCGCGGCGACGCGGCCCGCCAGGTCCGAGGGCGTCGTTTCCAGCCCGCGCGCCAGAGACTCCAGCGCGTCGATGCCGCCTCGCGCCAGGTCCGCGGCGGCGAATCCAGTGACCGCCTCCAACCGTCGCATGCCCGACCCGACGGCGCTCTCCGACGTGATCAGGAACAGACCAACCTCGCCCGTGCGGTCCAGGTGGGTTCCCCCGCACACCTCCTTGGTGAACGGCCCGTCGTCGTCGCCCATCTCGACCACGCGCACGGTCGCGCCGTACTTGTCGCCGAAGAAGGCCAGGGCGCCCTCCGCGAGCGCGTCCGTGTAGGGGGTTTCCCGCTTGGTCACGGTCGCGTCGCTGAGCACCTGCTCGTTCACCAGCCGCTCCACGGCCCGCAGCTCCTCTGGTGTGAGCGCCTGGTTGTGGGTGAAGTCGAACCGCAGCCGGTCGGGCGCCACCAGAGAGCCCGCCTGCCGCACGTGGGGGCCGAGCACCCTCCGCAGCGCCGCGTGGGCCAGGTGGGTCGCCGAGTGGTTGCGCGCTGAGGCGATCCTGCGCGACCGGTCCACCCGCGCTTCGACCGTGTCGCCGACGGCCATCGAGCCCTCGGCCACCCGCCCGCCGTGCACGATCAGCCCTTCGATGGGCGCCTGGGTGTCGACGACGACGACCCGGCCAGCGGGCCCGACGATCTCGCCGCCGTCCCCCACCTGGCCGCCGCCCTCGGCGTAGAAAGGGGTCGCCTGCAAGACCACCTCGACGTCGCGGCCCGCCTCCGCCCGCTCCAGCGATTCCCCGTCCGGGGCCAGCAACGCCGCCACGACGGTCGGCTCCACCAGGCGCTCGTAGCCGACGAACCGGACCGGCCCCGCGCCCAGGTCTCGGTAGCGGAAGATCTTGGCGCTCTCCGGCCCGGTGAACCGTGCGCCCGCCCGGGCCCGCTCCCGCTGCGCCTCCATCTCACGCTCGAAGCCCGCCAGATCCAGGCTCAGGCCGTGCTCCCTTACGATCTCCTCCGTCTCCTCGACGGGCATCCCGTAGGTGTCCCAGAGGGTGAACGCGACATCGCCTCCCAGAACCCCACTTTCGTCGACCCCCTTGCGGTCGGCTAGCATCGTCTCAATGCTGTGCAGGCCCTGCTCGAGCACCCGCCCGAACTGCTCTTCTTCTCTGCGCAGCACACGCAGGATGAAGTCGCGGTTCGATTCCAGGTCTGGGTAGGCGGCCCGCATGCGATCGATGACCGCCTCCGACACGCCGCCCAAGAACGGCTCCGTGAGCCCCAGCTTGCGCCCGAAGCGGACCGCGCGCCGGATCAGCCGCCGCAGCACGTACCCGCGGCTGTCGTTGCCGGGCAGCACGCCGTCGCCGATCAGGAACACGGCCCCGCGGGCATGCTCGGCCACCACGCGGATGGCCCGGTCCGTCTTGGCGTCGCCTCCGTACTCGGCGTCCGCGGCGCGGCAGACGGCGTCGATGATCGGGCGGAAGAGGTCGGTTTCGAAGATGTTCCGCGCGCCCTGGGTGATGACGGCCGCCCGCTCCAGCCCCAGGCCGGTGTCGATGTTGGGCGCGGGCAGGGGGGAGAGCTCGCCGGCGGTGTCCTGGTAGAACTGCATGAACACCAGGTTCCACAGCTCCACGAACCGCTCGCAGCGGTCGCAGTTGGGATGGCACCCCGGCTGGTCTTTTTCGTGACCGCCCGAGCCGACCCACGCATCCACGGTGGCCGGGGATACCAGGGCATCACACCCAAGCTCCGCCCCAAAATCGTAAAAGATCTCCGAGCATGGGCCGCACGGTCCCTCGGCCCCCGGCGGGCCCCACCAGTTGTCGGCCTTGGCGTAGCGGTAGATCCGCTCCGGCGGCAGGCCCGCGACCTCTCCCCAGAGCGCGGCGGCATCGTCGTCGTCGGCGTAGACGGTCACCATGAGCCGCTCGGGGGACAGCTTCAGGCGCTGCGTCAGGAAGTCCCAACCGAAGCCGATGGCATCGCGCTTGAAGTAGTCCCCCACGCTGAAGTTGCCCATCATCTCGAAAAAGGTGAGGTGCTTGTGGTCGCCGATAGTGTCTATGTCCGTGGCGCGGAAGCACTTCTGCGCGGAGGTCATGCGGCTGCGAGGCGGGGCGGCCTGACCGAGGAAGTAAGGCTTGAACTGGACCATTCCGGCCGTGGTGAGCAGCAGCGTGGGATCGCCGGCGGGCACCAGCGACGAGCTGGGCACCAGCAGGTGTCCCTGTTCTTGGAAATAGTCGAGATAGAGGCTTCGAAGCTCGTCGCCGGCCGGCATCAGCCCCTCACCGTTCGCGGGTGGTTATCCGCGGCGCCACGGATCGGGCAACGGGCAGCAGGAGTTCGCGCAGGCGAGCCCCGGTCGACGGGAAAACAGCGTAAGCCAGGGTCAGCGCGCCGGTCTGCTGCATGGATTCCTCCGAGTGTGGCGAGGCCCGTGTGAACCTGATCGAAAGCAACTCTTCAAGAGTGTAGGCACTGGCGGGAGGGGTGTCAACGACTACCGAATCGTCTGGCAACTGATTTCACAAACCGCTTGACGCAACCCATTGCCGTGCCTAGAATATGGGCGCTTGCTCTTTATGTCACTAGCGGGCGCCAGCCTCTTCCACCAGGCCGCGAGCCAGATGGGCCGGTGAGGTTTCGGGCGCGGGACGGGTGGCACGTTGAATAGGGGCGACCGAAGAGCCTCCAGGCTGGGCGAGGGGGCCGCCGATGTTCCGGAGGTGGTGGTAACCCGCCTCCCCCAGTACCTGCGCGCCCTGTCCGACCTCCTCCTCGAAGGCCGCGAGGTTGTGAGTTCCCAGCATCTGGGCCTCGCCCTCCAGATGACCCCAGCGCAGATCCGCAAGGACCTCAGCTACTTCGGACGCTTTGGCAAGCAGGGCCGCGGGTACGACATCCGCTACCTGCTGGGCGCCCTGCGGGAGATCCTGGGCCTGGACCATGACTGGAACATAGCCGTCGTCGGCGTCGGCCGGCTGGGCCGGGCCATCATGGGCTACCCGGGATTCGCTCCGGAGGGATTCAAGATCGTCGCCGCGTTCGACGCGGACCCGCGGCAGGTCGGGCAGGCTTTTGGCGGCCTCATCGTCAAGCCTATGGCGGACCTGGCTGAGACGATACGGGAGAAGGCGATCCAGATCGCGGTGGTCGCCGTGCCTGCAACGCACGTGACCGAAGTAGTCGACCAGCTCGTGCAGTGTGGCGTCAAGGCGATCCTGAACTACGCCCCGGTGTCTCCCCACGTCCCCGACGACGTGAAGATCCGGAACATCGATCCGGTGCTGGCCCTCCAGTCCATGACTTTCTTCCTCCGTTCGGCTCAGATCGTGAGGGGCCAAGCCGCCGTTCGTCGCGGGGTCCCTCGGGGGTAGCGTCGGGGGCGAACCGCGGCGCTCGTCTCGCACACGCAAGGAGAGGGCGGAGCCAAACGGCCCCGCCCTCTCTTCTCTCGTACGCGGCAGGCGCGGCTACTGGGGCGGAGGCTGCGGAGGCGCGGGCCGGGACCCGGGGCGCCGTCGTCGGCGCGCCACCTCGACGCGGATGCGGGCGCGGCGGAGCGACGCCATGGCCCGCTCCAGGTCCAGGTCCGCCGTCCGTGAGGCGATCCGCTCTTCCGCTCGGCGCATCGCCTCACGGGCCCGTTCCTCGTCGATCTCTTCGACGTGCTCAGCGGCGTCCGCCAGCACGGTGACGGTGTTGCCGAGGACCTCCAGAAAGCCCCCGGCCACCGCCATGGCCTGCTCTTGGCCGTCCTTGGTCACCCGGAGCTCTCCCGGGCTCAGCGTGGTCAGGAGCGGGGCGTGGTGGGGGAGGATGCCCAGCTCGCCGGCCGCGCCGGGCGCGACGACGGAATCCACCTCGTCGGAGTAGACCACGCGCTCTCCCGTGACGATCTCGAACCGCATGGTTGGCATGCGGGCACTCCTGCTCTCCGAAGTCGGTGTCGCCAGCCCCCGGCTACCCTGCCATCGCCGCGGCCTTCTCCTGCGCCTCCTCGATGGTCCCGACCATGTAGAAGGCCTGCTCCGGGAGGTCGTCGTGCTGGCCGTCCAGTATCTCCTGGAACCCCCGGATGGTGTCTTTGATCGACACGTAGCGGCCTTCCTGGCCCGTGAAGGCCTCCGCCACGTACATGGGCTGCGAGAGGAAGCGCTGGAGCTTGCGGGCGCGGGCCACTATGATCCGGTCCTCGTCCGAGAGCTCCTCCACGCCCAGGATGGCGATGATGTCCTGGAGGTCCCGGTAGCGCTGGAGCACCACCTGGACCGCCCGAGCCACCCGGTAGTGCTCCTCGCCCACCACCTGTGGGTCGAGGATGCGCGAGGTGGAGGCCAGCGGGTCCACGGCCGGGTACAGCCCCTGCTCCGCGATGGACCGCTCCAGCGCGATTACCGAGTCCAGGTGGCCGAACGTGGTCACGATCCCCGGGTCCGTGTAGTCGTCGGCCGGCACGTAGATGGCCTGGAACGACGTGATTGACCCCTTGCGCGTCGTGGTGATCCGTTCCTCCAGCGCGCCCATCTCCGTCCCCAGCGTCGGCTGGTAGCCGACCGCGGACGGCATCCGGCCCAGGAGCGCCGAGACTTCCATGCCTGCAAGGATGTACCGGTAGATGTTGTCGATGAACAGCAGGACATCCTGCCCCTCGTTATCGCGGAAGTACTCCGCCATCGTCAGGCCCGTCAGGCCGATGCGGGCGCGGACCCCAGGCGGCTCGTTCATCTGGCCGAACACAAGGACTGTGTTCTTCATGACTCCAGAGTCCTGCATCTCGTGCCAGAGGTCGTTGCCCTCACGGGACCGCTCGCCGACGCCGGCGAAAACGGAGTACCCACTGTGCACCGTGGCGATGTTCCGGATCAGCTCCATGATCACCACGGTCTTGCCAACGCCCGCGCCGCCGAACGCGCCGATCTTCCCGCCCCGGGTGAACGGGGTGACCAGGTCGATGACCTTGATCCCCGTCTCAAGCATGTCCGTGGTGGTTACCTGGTCCTCGAAGGCCGGCGGCTCCCGGTGGATGGACCACCGCTCCTCCGCCGTAACCGGGCCCATTCCGTCCAGTGGCTCCCCCAGCACGTTGAAGAGCCGGCCCAGCGCCCCGCGGCCCACGGGCACGCTCACGGGCATTCCCTGGTCGATAGCCTCCGACCCTCGCGCCAGGCCGTCCGTCGGCCCCAGGGCCAAACAGCGCACCCAGTTGTTCCCGATGTGGTGCTCCACTTCCAAGACGATGTGCTGGTCCCCCATCGGCACCGTCAGTGCGTTGAACACCTGCGGCATGTCCTCTGGTGGGAACTCAACGTCCACCACAGTTCCGATGACCTGGACCACCGTTCCCTTCGCGCCTGTCGCCATGCCTGACCTGCCTTCGTCGTGGGATTGTCGCGCGGGCTGGAGTGCCCGGCGCGGTGCCGTCGCGTCCTACCCTTCGAGGCCCATGGTGCCGCTGATGATGTCGAGCAATTCGGCCGTGATGCTGGCCTGGCGGACCTTGTTGGCTACTAGCGTCAGGTCCTTGATCAGGTCGTCGGCGTTGTCGGTCGCGTTGCGCATGGCTACCATGCGCGCCGACTCCTCGCTGGCGATGCCTTCACGGATGGCCTGGTAGAGTAGGACCTCCACGTACCGGGGGAGCAGCCCCTCCAGCGCCTCCGCGGCGCTCGGCTCGTAGATGTAGCCTGCCGCGTCGGCGGGCTCGAGCGTTGCCGGCTCGATGGGAAGGAGCCGCCGGACCTCCGGCCTCTGCGTCACCGTGTTCACGAAACGGGCGTAGATGAGGTAGACGGCGTCCGTCTCCCCCGCGATGAAGTCGTCTATGACCAGGCGGGCGATGGGGCTGACATCGGCGAGGCTTGGTCGGTCGCCGAGGCCCTCGAAGACGGCGCGCAGCTCCCGCGCGTACCGCACCATGAAGTCGCGGCCCTTGCGGCCGACGGACACCACCGATACCGGGCCCTGGGGCTGGGATTCCAGCATGAACGCCCCGCCGGTCCGGTTCAGGTTCCCAGGCAGGGCGCCGCACAGGCCCCTATCGGGCGTGATGTGGATCAGCGTGATCCGCTTGGGGTCGCGCCGCTCCAGGAGGCGAGGAGTCTCTTCCTGGTCTTCCTGGGGCATGGCCGCCAGGTTCGCCAGGAGCGCGACCATCTTGTCCGAGTACGGGCGAGAGGCCAGGACCGCCTGCTGCGCGCGGCGCATCTTTACAGAGGCCACCATCTGCATGGCCCGTGTGATCTTCTGTGTGTTCTGGACGCTCCGAACTCGCCGTCGGAGCTGTCGCAGGTTCGGCATCGTCTGCACTCTCGCCCTATGGTTCGTTGGTCTGGCAGCGCTCGGCGCCGCCGCGGTCGCGTCGTCGACCCTTACTCCTCGGCGCGGAAGGTCCGCTTGAACTCCTCGATCGCGCTGCGGAGGGCTTCCTCCGCCTCCGCGTCCATGTCGTTCGTTTCTGCGATCTTGCGGCCCACCTCGGGGTGAGCGGCGTCCATGAAGCGGTGGAACTCGGTCTCCCACCGGGGGACTGCGGGCAGAGGCACTTCGTCAAGGTGCCCGTTGGTGACCGCATAGAGAATGGCGGCCTGGCGCTCCATGCTGACCGGATCGTACTGGGGCTGCTTGAGGATCTCGACGGTCCGCTGGCCCCGCTCAAGCTGGGTGCGGGTAGCCTGGTCCAGGTCATCGGTGCCGAACTGGGCGAACGTGGCGAGCTCCCGGAACTGGGAGAGGTCCAGGCGCAGCCGACCCGCCACTCGGCGCACGGCCCGCCTTTGCGCGGACCCGCCTACGCGGGATACCGAGAGGCCGACGTTCACGGCGGGCCGGGTGCCCGCGTTGAACAGGTCCGTCTCAAGGTAGATCTGCCCGTCCGTGATGGAGATGACGTTCGTGGGGACGTAGGCGGAGACGTCTCCCGCCTGGGTCTCGATGATTGGGAGCGCCGTCAGGGAGCCGCCGCCGTTCTCGTCGTTCATGCGGGCGGCCCGCTCCAGGAGGCGACTGTGCAAGTAAAAGACATCGCCCGGATACGCCTCGCGGCCAGCAGGGCGCCGCAGAAGCAGCGAGATCTGACGATAGGCCCACGCGTGCTTGGAGAGGTCGTCGTAGATCACCAGGGCGTCGCCGCCGGCTTCCATGAACTCCTCGCCGATGGCGCAGCCCGCGTACGGGGCCAGGTACTGGAGCGCCGCCGAGTCCGCGGCGTTGGCGGCCACCACCACGGTGTGCTCCATAGCCCCAAACCGTTCCAGCGTGCCCACCACCTGGGACACCTTGCTCGCCTTCTGGCCGATGGCCACGTAGACGCAGGGGAGGTTCTGGCCCTTCTGGTTGATGATCGCGTCCACGGCGATGGCCGACTTTCCGGTGGACCGGTCGCCGATGATCAGCTCACGTTGGCCCCGGCCGATGGGGATCATGGCGTCGATGGCCTTGATGCCCGTCTGCACGGGGGTGTCTACCGACTTCCTCGTCGTGACGTCCGGCGCCACCCGTTCCACTGAGCGCATCTTCTCCGTGCGGATGGGGCCCTTGCCGTCCAGGGGCCGGCCGAGCGGGTCGAT
>CAYTEC010000077.1:0-8060 GCA_964436745.1 uncultured Dehalococcoidia bacterium
CATGTCTCCGAACATGTGTAACCCTTGTCTCCGGTCTTTACAGACAAGCTCACCACGAGCGGGAAGAAGTCTCTTTAGTGGAATCGGAGGGCCAGGCGCCCCGGATAGCGCCCCGCGCGGGACGCCTGCCGCAACCTGCTACAATAGGCTCCCAAGAGCGCCGGGACCTGCCGGACGGGGGACGAGATGTCTGACGAGGACCTCTGCTACCTGAGCATCGCCGAGGCAGCCGCGATGATCGCGGACCGCCGCCTCTCGCCGGTGGAGCTGACCCAAGCGGTCCTGGCGCGGATCGATGCGCTGAACCCGCGCGTGAACGCCTACATCACCGTGACCGCCGACGAGGCGCTGGGCGAGGCCCGGGATGCCGAGGCCGCGATCATGGCCGACGGCTATCTCGGTCCGCTCCACGGCATTCCCCTGGGTTTGAAGGACCTCTTTGACACCCAGGGTGTCCGGACCACCGCCGGCAGCAAGGTGCTGGCGAGCCGCGTGCCCTCGGAGGACGCGACGGTCGTCGGCAGGCTGAAGGCGGCGGGAGCGGTGTTCGTCGGCAAGCTGAACATGCACGAGTTCGCCTACGGCATCACAAACGAGAACCCCCACTACGGTCCCGCCCGCAACCCGTGGGACCTGGAGCGGATCACCGGCGGCTCCAGTGGCGGCTCCGGCGCGGCGACCGCGGCGGGGATGTGCGCCGCATCCCTTGGCACGGACACCGGCGGCTCCATCCGCATTCCCGCGTGCTTCTGCGGGATCGTGGGACTTAAGCCCACCTTCGGCCTGGTGGGACGGCGGGGGGTTATACCGCTGTCGTCCTCGCTGGACCACGTCGGCCCCATGACGCGCACAGTGGAGGACGCCGCCATCGTGCTACAGGCCATCGCGGGCCACGACCCCGGCGACCCAGGGGCGCTGGACGTGCCGGTCCCGGACTACGGGGCCGACCTGCGCGCTGGGGTGCGTGGGATGCGTCTGGGGGTCATGGCGGACTACGTCACGGAGCCGATGGGGGCCGGCGTGAAGCGGGCGGTGACGGCGGCTATCGAGACGCTGGAGGGACTGGGCGCATCGTTGCGGCCGGTGGACCTGCCCTTCCTGCCCTACGCGCGGTTGGTGAACGGCTCGATCCTGTCCGCCGAGGCGGCATCCTACCACCAGGCAAGCATGCAGAGCGCCCCAGACGACTACGACCCAGGGGTCCTGGAGCGGCTCACGCGCGGCCGGCAGCTTCTCGCCACGGCGTACGTGCAGGCGCAGGAGTCGCGCCGCCAGATCCGAGACCAGCTCCTGGGCGCGATGGCTCAGGTGGACGTGCTGGCGCTGCCGATGGAGCCCGTGGTGGCGCCGCCCATCGGAGGCGACAGGGTAACGCTAGGCAGGCGGGCGACCGATGTGCGCAGCGCGGTCACGCGCTTTACGGGACTCTTCAACCTCACGGGATTCCCAGCCATCTCTGTTCCCTGTGGGTTCAGCCCGGCCGGGCTTCCGATGGGGTTCCAGCTGGTGGCGAAGCCTTTTGAGGAGGCCACGCTCCTGCGCGTCGCCCACGCCTATGAGCAGGCGTCCGAGTGGGGCCTGCGGCGACCCAGCCTCTAGCGCCACTCGGGCCTCGGCCATTCGGGCCTCGGCCGCGCGGGCCGCTCACTTGACGTTAGGTGCTATCATCAGGTAAGTGTCTCCCCGGTCTCCATTCCAACCTGGGCGCGCCATTCTGCTGCTTGGAGGGGACGAAGATTGGATACGAGCGAGCTTCTCAAGGCGATATTCCGGGTCCCGGGCGCGGCGGGCTTCGGTCGTGTCCGCTCCGTGGGGGCGCTGTTGCCTGAGGAGGAGCAGATAGAGTTCCTGAACGGCCTGCTTGTGAAAGCCGTGGAGGCGCGGGAGGGGGGCGACGTGGAGGTCCTTGCGGACCACCTGGAGACGTGGGAGCGGAGGGCCATGGCGGCCGTTGCGGGCCGCGCGCGGCTTCCCTTCGAGATGGACGCCGCCCCCTGGACGCCGCTCCTGGTTCCCGTAAGTGAGGCCCGGTTCGCCGTGGTCACCACTGGCGGGTTCTTCGTTGAAGGGCAGGAGCCCTACGAGACGGACGGTCCAGAGGGCAAGGGTGACATCACCTTCCGGGAGATCCCGAAGGACTTGCCCCGCGACCAGCTGCGGGTGGAGCACAAGCACTACGACCTGTCCGGCCCGCGGCAGGACATGAACTGCGTCTTCCCCCTGGACCGGTTCGTGGAGCTGGAACGGGAGGGGATTATCGGCGGATTGGCCGATGCGAACTACTCGTTCATGGGATACAACCTGATACCCGAGCGCCTGGCGTCCGAGACCGCGCCGGAGTTGGCCCGACGGCTAAAGGCCGATGGCGTCCAGGCGGTCTTCCTCACCTCCACCTGACCCATCTGCAATCGGTCCGTGGGACTGATAGCACGAGCCATAGAGGCGGAGGGGATATCGACAGTCCTGGTGATGATGAACCGGGGGTTGGCGGAGAAGCTGCAGCCGCCGCGTGTCACCCACGTCCAGTTCCCCTTCGGGCGGCCCATGGGGGAGCCGGGGAACGCCGACCAGCAGCGCGTGATCATCGAGGACGCCCTGGGTCTCCTGGAGTCGGCGACGGCGCCTGGCACGATACTGACGCTGCCGTACCGGTGGCGGCGGGAGGACTACGCCGCGATCCGCAGGGAGAGGGCTGGGAGCTGAGCGGTCGGCCGCCGAGGCGCCCTCGGCTGTTTGCTCAACCAGCAACACAACAGGGGCGTCTGCAGATCCTCAGGCCGTACAGGCACCCGGCACAGAAGCAGAGCCCCAGGTCGTCCGGACCGCACTCTCCACGAATCCCCTCAAGCCCTTCCCGGGCCAGCCAAGGGGTCAGCAGCAGCGCCGTGGCCCCGTCCAGCCACCACCACCCGAGGAGCGCGTTGGCGGCCAGCCCCATGAGCAGGGTGACTGACAGGTAGGAGCATGCCAGCGTCTCTTTGGCTTCAGCCGCCAGCGCGAAGATGTTTCCCTTTGCCGCTGTCCGGAGCTTCCACAGTGCCACGGCGGGCATCAGCGTGACCGAGGCGCCGGCGAGAGCGATGCCGACAATCGATTCGCTGGCCCCACGGCCGGCTGCCAGTGACCAGCCAGACTGGTAGATCACGCCCGCAGCCAGGGCAAGGAATGTCCACCCGATGAACCGAAGCGCTTGCTGCTCTACCCGCTCCCCGCGCTCGGGGTCGGTAATACCCAGTCGCCAGAGCACCACGGAAGCTGCCGCCACCTCTAGATAGCTATCCGCTCCAAAGGCCACCAGGGAGATGCTTCCTGCGTGGGTCCCTGCCCAGATAGCGACCACGCCTTCCGCGACGTTGTACGCCAGGGTTGCCGCGATGAGCAGTCGGGCGGTCCGCAGCATCACCCTCGATTCCCCGGGTCGGCGGATGGTGTGACAGCTACCGCAGTTAGAGGCCCGTGGGTGTCCCCGCAGCGGGCTCGGTTTGGTAGGATACCGGTCGGCCCACGTGAAAGCCCTCCAAGGGGTGGAAGTCACCCGACCGCAGGGCCTCCAGCAGGTCGCGTTCGTTGCGGACGTCGCCGTTGAACACGGTGGTGCCGCGCCCCAACCCCTGGACGGAGTGGGCGTCGCTGCCCCCCGTCCCGGAACGGTTGAGGACCCCTGCCACGCCCTGGGCGAACCGGTTCTCCGACTCGACGTTCCCCCCGTTCACCACTTCGATCTCGTGCACCAGTTCGAAGACGGGGTGCTGTGCCGCTTCCTCGTGGGTCTTGGGGAACGCTCCCGTGTCGCGGAATAGGATGTTCTGGGAGTAGACGCCCTGGAGGTCGAACAGGAACCGGAAAGGGTGGGCCAGGATCAAGAACCCGCCGACACGGTCAATCTCTCGACGGAGGTCTCGCACCCGCTGGATGTCGCCGGCGAAACCGGTCACGTGCCCGTCCAGGCCAAGGGCGATCATGTGCCCCAGGGGCGTGTAGACTTCCAGGGCCCGCACCAGCACCAGGTCTTGTGATGCGGCGAAACGATCGAAGTCGTGGCGCTGCCACCCATCGTGCTCGGCCACCATGATCCCGGTGAGGCCCATTCGGTGAGCTTCGGACACCATCTCCTCGGGGGTCAGGCTGCTGTCGGGGCTGCCCTGGTTCGTGTGGACGTGGAGGTCGAAGGTCGAGGTCAAAGCGGGGATGTCTCCTCTCTCTGGGGCGACGTGTGCCACCTTGGGGTCGCTGGGGGCCGGACGCGCCACGGCGCACGGAATCAGCGCCTGCCCGCATATGTGTAGCGGAAATCCGCCGCTGCGTCAAGTTGGGGAGGATGGTGGGGCCTTCCGCGGCTCAAGTCGGGCGTTGAGGGCCTCGCCGGGCTGTTGACAATCCTCTTGGAACCGGTTATCGTCCAGTGTGCTGGCGAAGTGCCGGTAGCTGTGTGCGTCGCGCCCGAGATGGAGGAGGCAGCGGATGGACTTTGAGCTACACTATTCGAAAGAGCAGGAAGACTTCCGTGCGGAAGTCCGGTCTTGGCTAGAGGCCAACATTCCTGAGAACATGCGGGCCCCGGTGGATCGGTTGGATCTGACGGAGGCGCACTACGGGTTCTGGCGCAACATGCACCAGGTCATCGCGGAGAAGGGCTGGCTGTACCCCACCTACCCGAAAGAGTACGGCGGAGGGGGGCTGACCGGCGAGCACGAGACCATCATCATGGAGGAATTCGACCGCGCGAAGGTGGTGCGTGACTTCACCAACGCCCTCTGTCTCCCCACCCTGATGGTTTGGGCAACGGAGGAGCAGAAGCAGAAGTTCCTGGTTCCCCTCCTCAAGGCGCAGAAGGTTGCTTTCCAGAACTTCACCGAGCCCGATGCCGGCTCCGACTTGGCTTCTCTCAAGAGTCGCGCGGTCCGCGACGGTGACGACTGGATCATCACCGGCCAGAAGGTATACGTCAGCGGCCAAGGTGAGCCCGACTGGCTCTTCGGCCCCATCGTCACGGACGCGGATGCCCCCCGGCACCGGAACCTTGGGTACTTCATGATCCCAGCCCCTTCCGAGGGCCTGGAGCTTCGACGGCTGAACCTGCTGACCGGGCACGACCAGTCCTTCGTGTTCATGGACAACGTGCGAGTGGCCGGCGACACCCTAATCGGCGGCGACCACCAGGGCTGGCAGGTGGCTCAGACCACCCTAGAAATTGAGCACGGCGGCCGCGGCGCCGCCTTCCCGCGTGACGAGGCGCTTGAATATCTGCTCACCTACGTCCGCGACACCAAGCACAACGGAGAGAACCTCGGCGACGACCCCATCGTCCAGCAAGAGGCGATGGACGCTTACACCGAGTCCCACATCTTCGGCCTCCTGGCCCGGCGCAACTACTGGATGTACCAGGCCCGGCAGGAGATGAGCTACCACGGTTCCCAGAGTTCCCTCTTCGGCAAGACCTTCCGTATGCGGAACGCCGACCGTGCTCGCGACATTATGGGCATGTACTCGCTTCTGGGCGTCCGCGAGCCCCGCGCTCCCTTCAACGGCCAGCCGGAAGTCTACCAGCGCGGTAGCCTGACCGGGGCCCACCCCGGCGGGACGGTGGAGATTCAGAAGGTCATCATAGCCCGGCGGATGGGCATCAGCCGCACCCAGGAACGGGCCGCGGCAACTCCCTCCACCACTGGCGCGAAGGGCGTCTAGCCCTCCGCGCCGCTCTCGAATCGAGCGATTCGGACAGGGCCCGCCGCCTGGGGGGGCCCTGTCCGTCTGTTTGGGGCCCGTGACCATCCAGCGATGCGGTCCACGGGTCGGTTCCGGTGGAGGCACACCATGGACTTCGAGACCAGGTCCTCCGAACAACGGGAAGCCTTCCGCGCGGTCGTCCGGTCCTGGCTGGAGGCACACGTGCCTCGGGATCTGGTGGTGCCGCCCGACGGGGCGCCCCTGGACGCAGGAACCCAGGATCGCGTCAAGGCGTTCCGCCGCGCCCTGGGCGCCCAGGGGTGGCTCGCTCCCACGCACCCCAGGGAGATCGGCGGCGGAGGGCTCACGGAGGCGCTCGCCACCGTCATCCAGGAGGAGATGGGGCGCCTGGAGCTGCCCTCTCTCGGCGACAACGCCCGATGGATCCCCGCCATGGCCGTGTGGGGCACCAATGAGCAGAGACACCGCTACCTGGGACCGGCCCTTCGGGGCGAGACGATTACGTGGCAGCTCTTCAACGAGCCTCAAGGCGGTTCTGACCTGGCCGGTGTCCAGACCCGCGCAACCGCCGATGGAGACGACTTTGTCCTCAGCGGCGAGAAGGCGTTCATCACCGGCCGGTTCGATCCGGACCAGTTCTGGACCCTGGCCGTCACCGACGCGGACCGCCCACGCCGGATGAACCTGGGCGTCTTCATGGTTGACGCCCGGCTGCCCGGCATCGTCATCAAGACCCAGCGCCTGCTCATGGGCAGTGAGCGCCGCGTCTACCTGAATAACGTCCGAGTCCCCGGTGACTGCCTGGTGGGTGGCCGGTTCCAGGGCTGGGAGATTGCCCAGACTATCCTGGAAGGCGAGCGTGGTGGCTTCGCGTTCCGGGTCACCGAGGACGGTACTATGGAGAGCGTTCTCCAGTTCCTGCAGGAGGAGCGAGAGCGGCCGTGAGTGGCGCCGTCTACTTCGCTGAAGGACGCTGAAGGACGACCCTGAGCCGCGCCCGACGGAGCCGCCATGGATTTCGCGTACCACTACACCGATGAGCAGGAGCGGTTCCGCCGCGAGGTGGTCCGCTGGCTCGACTCGCACGGGGCTAACGACGACCCCGACGAACAACACGACGTCCTGCGCCGAGCCCTGGCGAGGGAAGGGTGGCTCGCGCTCACCCAGTCCACCGATGAAGGCGGCACGGCTCTGACGCCGGAGCACGAGCTCGTGCTGTTGGAGGAGCTGCAGAGGCTCGGCGTCGCGTCCCTGCTCGATGGACCCCACGCCGAGCTGCAGCGCGCCATTCGCATCCGGGGGACCGCGGACCAAAGCGGCTGCCTCCTTCCGGCCATCGCCGGTGGCGACCTCACCGTCTGGCGTCCTCTCATGGAGTTCAAGGCCGAGCTGGACCCCGGCGATCTCCGCGTCCGCGCGTACCAGGACGGCGACGACTACCTCCTGGACGGCGATGCCCTCTTCTCGGGCGCGGGCCGGTGGCCTGGCCTGCTCTGGACCCTCGCCGTTGGCGACCCGGAGGCGCCCCCCGCCGAGTCCACAATCGGGCTCCTGGTGCCGGGGGGCCTGGCGGGCATCGGCGTCGAGACCCCCCGACATCTGGGCCTGAATGCTTCCCATCGGGTGACCTTCAACCGCGTTCGAGTGCCACGCTCCTCCCTGCTTGGACGTCAGGGGGAGGGGTGGGCCGACATGCGGGCAGCCGTCACGGACGTGCCCAACGTCGACGCCGCACCCCCGGAAGACCACGAGGTCGAGGCCCTGCTGCGCTATGCCGCGACGGCGACTCGGGACGGCGTCGTGCTGAGCGAGCAGCCGGTTTTTCGGCACATCCTAATGGAGGCGGTTATCGCGAGCCGATTGACGCGTCTCTTCCGCATGAGGGACGCGTGGATGCGCGCCTCCGGAACGCCGCTTACCTACCACGCCCTGGAGACGGCCCGATGGGAGCGCCGAGCGGCCATGCGGCTGGCGCAGATCGCGCGCGACGTGGCTGGCCCATTCGCGCTCCTGGACCGGACCGACCCAGGGGCGCCGTCGGCGGGACGCATCGAACGCCACCAGAGGAGGAGCCTGGCGGAGCAGAACCCCACGGGAACCCCCGAGGCCGCCTCTGCCGCGATGGCCCAGCGACTGGGCTTGGGGGAGCGAAAGGGGACGGCGAGGGGGGCTTGAAACCCGCCGGACCGCTCGGTTGTCGCGGAGTCACGGCAAACTCTGGATTTCGTAGGTCGATTGAGGTATCATCCCCACGTTGGCCCAACGGTGGGGCCTGAGGGGTGTTCGAGCAGCCGCGATCGTGTGCGAGGAGGTTGTAATGGACCTTGCGCTCAGTGAAGTGCAGATCATGCTCCAGAACTCCACCAGGGAGT
>CAYTEC010000078.1:0-8050 GCA_964436745.1 uncultured Dehalococcoidia bacterium
TGTCTTCGGTTATCTGCGCCTCAAAACTGTCCCATTCCGCTGACTCCCTACACTCAAAGACTTGTTCGAAGCATGCTTGATGCCCGACGTGGACTACCTCTGCATCGCGGCTCGCAACATCTACGAGGCCGCCAACACCAAGATTCCCGACTTCGAACGTGTGGTCACTTTCTTCGAGACCCTGTATGTCAGTCGCAGGTTGGAGTTGCCTTTCAAGGGGGTCATGGTTCTCGGATACTGAGGGGACTCATGGGGTGCTGGCTCGATCGTGACAGGTGGGTCGGGGTCAGCTCGTGCAAGACAAACAGAGAGGCGGGCGCACCAAGTGCGGCCGCCGCTCCGTTAGCCATGTGTTGTTTCGCCTACCGATTCCCCTCGCTAGGTACCGCTTCCGACAGTGGCGAGGCTTCGGTCAGGCTTGAGAGACTAGGCCGTGTGTTCTACCAGCGGGATCCGCCCCCGCCACCACCATAGCCGCCGCCCCCGTAGCCGCCACGGCCGCCACCGCTCTCACGGGGGCGGGACTCGTTCACGGTCAGCGAGCGGCCCCCCATGTCCTTGCCGTTCAGGCCGTTAATTGCCGCCTCGGCCTCGGTCGCGTTCGGCATCTCGACGAAGCCGAAGCCTCGCGATCGGCCGGTGTAGCGATCGGTCACCACCCTCGCCGCCGCCACCTCACCGAACTCGGTGAAAGCAACGCGCAACAAGTCCTCGGTGGTCTCGTATGGAAGGTTCCCAACATAGATGTCCATGCAACGCTCCTTGAGCAGAATCTCCTCATCCGGGGCAAGCGTCGCATGCGTCTCGACAGCGAGTAGCAGTGAGCGCAGGAAGCGGCGCGACCCTCCAGCTCCGTAGCGGAGTACCAGCAATATACCACAAATGGGCGCTTTTCGCCAATTTGCCGACGGCGCCCGTCGATGTTGGGGTCTAGACCGTCAACTTCTGGTAGAGGTAGGGGAGGCGGCGGGGGAGGGCACTGATCTCGTGGAGGACCTCGTAGCCCATGTCCCCCATCATGGTCTTGAGATAGTCGTGGCCAGCCTTGTCCACCGTGAGGCAGAATGGGTTGATCCCTTTGCGTTTCGCCTCCACCAGAGCCATGCGAGTGTCGTGGACCGCGTACTCCTTCTCAACTCCCTCACGGCTGTAGCCGCGATCCTGGGGGCGACCATCGCTGATCAGGAAAAGGATCTTGGTCTTGGCTTCCACGTCCTCCAGCTTGGTTATGCTGTGGCGAATGGCCGGTCCCATCCGCGTGGCGTGGAGAGGGGTGATCTTATCGACGCGCTGGCGCACCTTTTCGGACATCGGCTCGTGGAGGTCCTTGATGGTGTAGAACTCCACGTTCTCGCGGCCGTAGCCGGAGAAGCCATAGAAGCCGTACTTGTCGCCAAGGGTCTCCAGGGCCTGGGTGAGGAGGACCACGCTCTCCTTCTCCAGGTCAATGATCCGCTTGTAGGCGCGCCGCGGCGGCGGGTCCGTGCGGCGGTTGCGGAGCCAGTGGAGGTAGTCGGCCGGGTCGTCGGGGGCGTCCCACGAGTCGGCCATTCGTTTGGCTTCGTCGATGGCTTCGGCGGTGGAGGCGCTCATGTCCAGAAGGAAGAGCACGGCCACGTCCCGCTCCGTCTTGTTGCGACGGGCGTAGATGTGGTCGCTGGGGCTGAGGCCGAGCCGGCGGTCGATCATCGCGTCCACGACGGAGTCCAGGTCGAACTCCTCGCCGTCCTGGAGGTGGCGGATCTTGCGGAACGCCTGGGGGACGGTCAGCTCGAACTGCCGCCGGATGGAGGCCACGAGGGGCGCGTTGGACACCAGGGTCTGGTGCCAGAACGAGACGTCGCCCTCCGCCATCACCTTCTCGCGGACGATGCACCAGCGGGGGCGGTAGTCGTCGGCGCGGAAGTCCCACTCGTCGTAGAGGTGGGTCTGAGGCTCCGTGACCTCCAGTGAGTCGCCGTCGTCGTCCGCGTGGAGCATGGGGGTCTGGGAGGCAAGCGACTCGGGCGGCGGGAGAGGCATTCCGGCCTCGCGCATCATGTTGTTCGCGAAGGCGGATGTGTTGTTCTTGGCCTCTCCCTCCGAGGTTTCGATCTCGACGTTCTCCTTGAGGAGCTCCTCGAGCATCTCGCGGGTGAGGGGGGTCGCGTCGCCCTGGTTCGCAAGCTCCTGGCTCATCTTGAGCTGGGCCAGCAGTTGCACAGTCTCGGGCTTGAAGTCGCCGCGGAACTGGACCTCCTGGGGCGAGGCGTAGCCCTGCTCCATGGTCGCGGGCATGGTGTCGTCGCCCTCCTCCGACCCGCCCTCGGCGGGCTGGAGCTTGGTGGAGGCGGGGGTCTCCTGGTAGTCGCCCAGATCGTCGGGGTCCAGATCCTCCCACCCGTCCTCGGGCACCTGCTCGTTCTTGATCTGGGCTAGCACGGCATAGATGCGAATGGTGGCCTCGGCGGCGTCCTCCACGGCTGCTTCGGGCGCGAAGACCCGATGCGCCGTGCGGCCGATGTCCCGGGCGGCCTCGATGTGCTCGGCGGGCACCGAAACACCATCGTCCTGACGGAGGCTGAGCCGAACCAGGAACTCCACAAGGGCCTCCCTGGCGGGCAGCCCCTCCATGGGGGGGCGAGCGCTCAGGGAGTCGCTCTGGACCCTGTCGTATTGGGGTCGGATGCCCCGATACTCGTTGAGGACGTGGGCATCCAGCCGGCCATCCTCAACCACGGTGAAGATGTCCAGGGCCATCTGACGGTCTGGGAAGAGATCGAAGAAACGCTGCATGTCTGTGAGCCAAGCTGCCTCGAGGCCGTTCTCCATACCCTCGTCCGCGTCCGGGGTGGGGCGTGGAACGGGGCTCGCGGACCCCTCTGGGGCCGGGGGAAGCGCGGGCCGGAGGTCGGGGAAGAGGGTTGAAGTCTTCTCGTACAGGAAATCGAAGCTGCCGAACTCCAAGTGGCCCACCTGGTGAGTGGCGATCACCTTGAGCCATGCAAAGTTTTCTTCCTTGGTCCCGTAGTCGTCCATCTGAGGCGGGAGGTAGACGGATGACCCCTCCGTGGTGGGGCGTTCCTTGGACACCCAGCCGATCCCCTTCTTCGCCAGATCCTCGGCGGGGGCCACCTCGACGTGTGCGCCGGCCAGGGCGCGGCAGTAGAGCCGCATGATGTCCTTGACCCGCACGAACTCCACGGCCGATGAAAGGTTCTCCAGCATCTCCTCGGCTCGAGCCGACTCCAGGCTGAAGAAGGCCATGCCGCTGTCATTGTTCTCAATGAGCAGCCTGGCGCCCTCTTCGAACCAGACGTTGAGCTGGGCGGGGCTCAGCTGCTCCAGAACGGTGGGCACGGACCGAAGGAATTGGGGCAAGGCCGGGGGGTGGATGCCGAGCAGCGTCTCGCCGAGAGTCAGGAGAGAGCGATGCAGGGCGGGATCCACGTGGCCCAAGGCTTGCGCGCCTTCCGCTATGAACCCGGAGACGCCGATGGTGCTCCCCTGGGCAAGCCGTTCCGCCATGCCCAGGAATCGGGCCTGCTGTCGTCGCTCGATGCGCGGCAAGGAGTCGACCGCCGCTTCGAAGCAACCCTTGACCTCACGCCACGTGCCCTCGGCCAGAACGCTCACCAGGGAGATGAAGGCCTCCCGGCTATCGCCGATGGAGGGGAACACCTCGGGCCCCAGGGCGAGGCACTCCTGGGCCAGATCGTAGGAGCGCTGGCTCAGGACGTCGATGAACCGGGCGAACTGCTCGAGCTGTGGCAGGCTCAGGGTGCGGAGCACGTGGGGGCTGATCTCAAAGAACTTGCACGTGAGGGCGCTTGACCGCCATGTGCCCTTGTACAGCGCCCGGCCTAGGGCGCCCCAGTCAGGGATCTGCCGCGGCGCGAGGTAGGGGAGACTGCTGGCGCTGGCGCGGAAGTAGGCGCTGGCCAGTGTGGGGGACGCCACGCACAGTTCCTGGCCGCTATTGGTCCACTGGAACAGGTTATCGAAGGTGAGCTGCGGGAGGACGTCCGGGCTGGCGCGGAAATAGTCGGAGGCGGCCTCCCAGGAGCGCACGGTCTGGCTGGCCATGGCCACGCCCTGTTCCGCCCAGACCACAAGCTGCTGCGGCTCAAGGATGGCGGAGAGGAGTTCGTGGGCGCGTCGGTACTCCTGTGTAACCGCGGAGGGGTACCGCTGGAGCTCCTGGTCTATCTCGTCAAGGCGGGGAAGCTTGTACTCCACGGGACCTCCACGCCCAAGCTCGGCGCGACGATTTCCAGGAACTGGGTGGTCATGCGGGCGGTGGCGCCGAAGATGAGGTGATCCCCGTACAGGAATGAGTAGCTCCGAGCCACGCCTCTCGGCGTCAGGGACGCCTCTTCGCGGAGGTTGCTCGGGTCCAGGAGTGAGGAGAACGGGACCTCCAGGACCTCCGCCACCTCGATCTCGCTCGGCCGATACTGGTACGGGTGGGGGATGACGCCGACGAACGGCTGGATCGCGAACCCGGTGCGTGTGACGGTGGGGGTCAGCCGACCCAGGAGCTCGATGTGGCTCGGGTCGATCCCGACCTCTTCCCTCGTCTCGCGGAGAGCCGTGGCCGCCAGGTCCGCGTCCTCGGGGTCCTGGCCGCCGCCGGGGAAGCAGATCTCCCCTTTGTGAAACTCCACCAACTGCGAGCGCCTGTTGAATACCACGTGATATTCGCCGTTGCTCCAGAAAAGGGGGAGCAGGACGGCCGAGGGCCGATAGCCTTCCGGCAAGGGCTGCGACTCACCGACACTTGCGAGGGCTCGCTTCAAGACATCGTGGCTGGATTCAGTCATCGCGGTGGCACTCCCATCGATCAGGGCGGGGCGCCCCGCTGCTACTCGAATATTGAGGTGACGACCTCTTCCATGCTCCGCTGGACCTGTGGGTCGTCGGACAGAGCCCACACGACCGCGACCTGGCAGGCGCGTCGGGGCGAGATGCCCTTCGCCGTGAGACGTCCGGCGTAGATCAGCAGCCGCGTGCTGACGCCTTCCTGGAGGCCGTGTTCCTTCAGGTTCCGAATCTTCTCGCCCAGCTTAGCGAACTGCCAAGCCAGATCGCGAGAAATCCCGGCCTCGTGGGCGACGATCTTGGCCTCGGTCTCCTTTTCCGGGTAGTCGAACTCGATGGAAACGAAGCGCTGCCGCGTGGAGTGCTTCAGGTCCTTGAGGGCGCTCTGGTACCCCGGGTTGTAGGAGATGACCAGCAGGAAGCCGTCGTGGGCCTGCATGACCAAGCCCTGTTTCTCCACCGGCAGCATGCGACGGTGGTCGGTCAGGGGGTGGATGAGCACAGTGGTGTCTTTGCGGGTCTCCACCACCTCGTCCAGGTAGCAGATGGCGCCGGCCTTTACGGCCCTGGTGAGGGGCCCATCGATCCAGCGCGTGCCCTCTGCCTCGATCAGGTAGCGGCCCACCAGATCGCTTGCCGTGAGGTCCTCGTGGCAGGCGATGGTGACCAGGGGCACGGCCCGCGCCCCGTTGGCGCTCCCGTCGGTGGCCTCGCCCTGGGTCACGGCGTTGGGCTGGCTGAGCCGCCACGCCATGTACTCAAGGAACCGGGTCTTGCCGCACCCCGTGGGGCCCTTGAGCAGCACCGGGATCCGCTGCGCGTACGCAGTCTCGAACAGCTCGATCTCGTCGGACACGGCGAGATAGAAGGGGTCCTCGCGGACGTAGTACTCTTCGATCTGGAGAACGAGGGGGGCTGATCCGCTACCCTGAACCATCCGTTGTCACCCCTGATCTATTCGGCTATGCCACAGCCGGGTTACCTCGGTCCGGAGCTCGTCTTCACCCGCGACGTTCTCGATCACCGCGTCGGCGTGCTTCACGCGCTCTTCGTTCGATAGCTGGGAGCGGATCCGCGAGCGGATGGCGTCTTCGGCGAAGTTGTTGCGGGCCTGTATCCGCCGCACCACCTCGTCCTCTTGCGCCGTGACCACCCACACTTGATCCACGAGCGGCAGCCAGTTGGCTTCGATGAGGATGGCCGCTTCGAGCACGATGTTCTCGACACCCTGCCCCTTCAGCCCTTGGATCTGGTTGCCGATCATGACGGCCATCTTGGGGTGCATGATCGCGTTGAGCTTCGCCAGGGCCTCGGGGTCACCGAAGACGATCTTGCCGAGCTCCGGGCGGTTGATTGACTCGTCCTCATTGACCACCGTCGGGCCGAAGGTGGCCACCACCTCTTCCCAAGCCTCGGTGTGGGGCAGGTAGGCCTCGTGGCCGACCTTGTCGGCGTCGATGAGGGTTGCGCCCATCTCCTGAAGCAACCCACTCACGGCGCTCTTGCCGCTGCCGATGCCCCCAGTCAGTCCAATGACGGCCATGCGCTCTCCGCTTTCCGATACGTGAGAATGGGCCTTGGCCGGAACACCGGGGTAGTGTACCCCTCGCGCCGCGCGTGGGTCAAGGTCAGTTGGAAGGGCGTCTCGGAGGGGCTGCAATCGGCGCGCCAGCCTACGCGAGCCAGAGCGCCCACATGGCGGCGCCGCTCACCAGCGGGACGGAGATGTTGTCGTCGACCGGCAGGGGGAGAAACTCGACGACGGCCGCGACCACGGCCCCGACGGCGGCGGGCCAGAAGAGCGTGTAAGCGCCCTTGTACCACAGCAGCAGGGCGAGCCCGAGGGCCACCGCCACAAAGGCCAACGTCCCTTCCAGGCTCTTGCCCGGCCTCGAACGCGGGCCCGCTCCGCGCACCCCCAGCCAGCGGTGCCGGCCGAAACGGCTTCCCACGATGGCGGCCGCGGGGTCAGCGAGGGCCAGAAAGAGGAGGGCAAGCCCCGCCACCATCACGTCGAAGATCAGGAGGCTCGCCAGGCCCGCGACGGCCAGGTAGGTGGCTGCAGTGACCCGCTGCGTCTCGTTGGGCTTCAGCAGCATGCCCAGCCACTCGACGAACCACCGGTTCACCACCGGCGAGCGAAAGCGCGCGGCCTCAACGGTGACGAGCGCCGCGCTGGACACCGAAGCTACGACGATGGCTGGTCCCCACCCCCAGAGGAACGCGGTCAGGGGTATCACGGAGCCCGCGAAGAGGTGAAATAGCCGTCGGTCCCAATTGATGGGCTGGGCGGGGAGCGGAGCGCTGTTGGTCCTGCTCATCATCGGTCTCTCGCGCTTGCCGCCGCCCTCGCGCGGGCGGGTGGGCTCAGCTAACGGCGGCGGGGCCCAGCGCCGGGGCCGCGGCCTGCCGCCGGTGGATGGACTGCGTACGGACTGAGTATTGGGCGAAGGCGGTCTGGACGTCAAGCCGAGGGCAACGCCGAGGGTAGCCGATTGACCGGGCGGGACGCCCGCCGTAAACTGATTGCCAGCAGGGCCGAACCGTTTCTGACCGAAGGCGCATCACACGAAGCGGTGGGCAGGGGCGGGGGCGGGAGCGTGGCCCCGTACCGAAGGCGGCGAAGAGCAAACGGAGGGATCCAGATGGGAAAGCCGATGGCGGTAACGGACCAGACCTTTGAGGCGGAGGTGGCCCAGTCGGGGTTGCCGGTGCTGGTGGACTTCTGGGCGGACTGGTGCGTGCCGTGCAAGATGGTCGCGCCCATCGTCGAGGAGCTCGCCGAGGAATACGAGGGGAAGGTCCGGTTCGCGAAGATGGACGTGGACTCCAACCCCGGGATTCCGACGCAGTTTGGGATCCGGAGCATTCCGACGCTCCTGGTCTTTCACGGGGGGAAGCCGGTGGACCAGGTGGTGGGGGCGGTGCCGAAAGCGGTCCTCAAGAAGCGGCTGGACGCGGTGCTGGAGAAGGTCTAGCGCGCAACGCTCGGGGGTGGACGGGGCCGGGTGGCCCTCGCGGACTTCAAATCCGTTGTGCCTCGTGAACCGGGGTAGGTGGGTTCGACTCCCTCGCACTCCCGCCAGGGTCCCACCGCTATCTGACGGCGTAGACTCCGCATCTGGGGCCAGCTTATCACTCAAGACCAGGTGATAAGCGCTAGGGCCTCCAACTTCCCCCTCAACGCCTCAGGTATGGGACGCTTGCCAGCCCTTATCTGTGACAGGAACGGCTGACTGACTCCCACCTG
>CAYTEC010000079.1:0-7592 GCA_964436745.1 uncultured Dehalococcoidia bacterium
GAACACAATCATTAGAGCTGTCAGCATCACATGTTCCACATTCATCCTCTAGGTTCTCGCGTACATCAGCACGAAGTCGGGGGTGCCACCACCATGCTAGACAGCGCATCTGACGCAGTCGGGCGCCACAGCCGCGGGGCCAAAGCGCGGGGTGTTCTCGCGCGGTGGGCGGGGATGGCGGGAGCCACCCTCCTGCTCGGCCTACTGATCCTGGTCGTCGGAGGTCAGACGCCTGCGGCGCAGGCAGCCGGCCCCGCACAAGAACCTGGGACCGGCGATTCGGTCACCGGCAAGAACCTGTTCACAGGTGGCACCCGCCTGGAGAACGGCGGCCCGCCGTGCCTGGCCTGCCACGGCATCTCCGGCATCGGCGTGGGAGTCGGCGATCTGGGCGGAGGCGCGCTGGGGCCGAACCTCACGGACTCCAAGCTCGGCGACGCCATGGTCCTCTGGCCGGAGACCATCCCGCCGATGCAGGCGATCTTCACGGAGAAGCCTCTGACCGACGGCGAGAAGGCCGATTTACTGGCGTTCTTCCGGTCCGCGTCCGTGGCCGAGCGCCCCACTGAGGCAGTGTACCAGTTGGCCGGCCTGGCCGTAATTGGCCTGGGCCTGATTCTCGGCGCGGCCCACCTCATGTGGATACGGCGGAGCCGGAGCGTGCGCAGGACCATGGTCGGACGGCGGACGCTGTCCACTTCATAGCACCCACGATATACGGCGGGAGGTTGAGGACATGGGATGGATTCAGGATCTGGTCAACCCGAAGCAGCGGCGATGGGAGGACTTCTACCGGAACCGGTGGCAGCACGACAACGTCGTCCGCAGCACCCACGGCGTCAACTGCACCGGCGGATGCTCTTGGGCTATCTACGTCAAGGACGGCATCATCACTTGGGAGATGCAGCAGACCGACTATCCCATGCTGCAATCTTGCCTTCCTCCCTACGAGCCCCGGGGCTGCCAGCGCGGCATCTCCGCCTCCTGGTACGTCTATAGCCCCATCCGGGTGAAGTATCCATACGTCCGTGGTCCCCTGCTGGACCTGTGGCGGGAAGCCAAGCAACGCCACGGCGCTCCCGTGGATGCGTGGGGTTCCATCGTCGAGGATGAGCAGAAGCGCACGCGTATCCAGCGCGCCCGAGGAAAGGGCGGGTTTCGCCGCGCCACCTGGGACGAGGTTCTGGAGCTGATCTCCGCCGCCTGCCTCTACACGGCCAAGCAGTGGGGTCCGGACAGGGTCTTCGGGTTCGCCCCCATTCCCGCCATGTCCTACCTCTCCTACGCAGCTGGTTCCCGCTTCCTCCAGCTCTTCGGCGGCGTGAGCATGAGCTTCTACGACTGGTACGCCGACCTTCCCACCGCCTTCCCCGAGGTCTGGGGCGACCAGACCGACGTGTGCGAGAGCGCTGACTGGTACAACTCCAAGTTCATCGTCTCCATGGGCGCCAACCTCAACATGACCCGCACCCCGGACGTCCACTTCATCTCCGAGGCGCGGCAGGCCGGAGCCAAGTTCGTGGTCATCTCCCCGGACTTTAGCCAGGTAGCCAAGTACTCCGACTGGTGGCTGCCCGTGAAGGCCGGCCAGGACACGGCGCTGTGGATGGCCGTCAACCACGTCATCCTCAAGGAGTACCACGCAGACCGGCAGGTCCCCTACTTCAACGACTACCTGAAGAAGTACACCGACTGCCCGTTCATCGTCGAACTCAACCCCGTCGGGGACGATCTCAAGAGCGGCCAGTTGGTCCGAGCCAACCGAGTAGACCGGTACGCGGGCGTGGACAACGGCGACTGGAAGCTCCTGGTGTACGACCAGGCCAGCGGCCAGCCCCGCATGCCCAAGGGCACGGTAGGATTCCGCTGGGGCCCGGAGACGGGCAAGTGGAACATCCAGATGGAAGACGGCCTAGACGATGCCCCCATCGATCCGGTCCTGAGCTTCTTGGATCAGCACGACGAAGTGGTCCAGGTGACCTTTGACGAGTTCGCGGCGGAAGGGCACCTACGCCGCGGCGTGCCGGCCAGGCGCCTGAAGACCAACGACGGCCGCGAGATCCTGGTCACCACGGCCTTTGACCTGATGATGGCCCAGTTCGGCGTCGGGCGCGGCCTTGAGGGCGAGTACCCGACAAGCTACGACGAGGTCGCCCCTTACACCCCCGCATGGCAAGAGCAGTTCACGGGGATCGGGCGCGACAGCGTGACCCGCCTGGCACGGGAGTTCGCGGGCACCGCCGAGGTGACCGAGGGCAAGGCGATGATCATCGTCGGCGCCAGCATCAACCACTGGTACAACAACAGCCTCTCCTACCGCGCCCCCATCACCGCGCTGCTGCTGACCGGCTGCCCCGGGCGCAACGGCGGCGGCATGAACCACTACGTCGGCCAAGAGAAGCTAACCCTGGTGGCCCCCTGGAGCAGCATGGCCTTCGCCCTGGACTGGGTGAAGCCCCCTCGGCGCCAGCAGTCCCCCACCTGGCACTACGTCCAGAGTGACCAGTGGCGATATGAAGGGGAGTTCACCGACTACGCTGCCGTCCCGAGCGATGCCCGCTGGGCCAAGGGCCACGCCATGGACCTGGAGGCCAAGGCCGTCCGCATGGGGTGGATGCCATTCTACCCCCAGTTCGACCAGAGCTCGTTGAAGGTCGCACAGGATGCCCAGGCGGCCGGCGCTACCACCAATGAAGAGATTATCCAGAAAGCCGTCGAGCAACTCAAGAGCAAGGAGCTCAACTACGCGGTCGACGATCCGGACGCTGAGGAGACTTGGCCGCGTGTGTGGATGATCTGGCGCGGCAACGCCATCCAGTCCAGCGCCAAAGGCCACGAGTTCTTCCTGCGTCACTACTTGGGCACCCACGACAACCTGATCGCCCAGGAGAAGGTGAACGGGACCGTCAAGACGGTCAAGTACCGCGAGCCCGCTCCCCGCGGGAAGATGGATCTGGTGGTGGACATCAACTTCCGCATGGACACGTCCGCCCTCTACTCGGACATCGTGTTGCCCACCGCCTTCTGGTACGAGAAGAACGACCTGAACACCACGGACCTACACTCGTTCGTGCACCCGCTCGGTGAGGCGGTGCCGCCGGTGTGGGAGTCCAAGACGGACTGGGAGATATTCAAGGCGTTCGCCAAGAAGGTGAGCGAGATGGCCCCGACCGTCTTCCCAGAGCCGGTCAAGGACCTGGTCTCCTTCCCGCTGATGCACGATACCCCGGATGAGCTGGCCCAGCCCCAGGTCCTGGACTGGGGCGAGGGGGAGTGCGAAGCCATACCGGGCAAGACCATGCCCCACATGGCGGTCGTCGAGCGCGACTATGCCAACCTGTACAACAAGTTCATCTCCTTCGGACCCAACGTGAGGGAGGACGGGGTCGTCGGGAACGGCGTCTTCGTGCCCATCGAGAAGCAGTATGACGAAATGCTGGAAAACCCGGTCGGCGGCTCGCCGGACACGCGCCACATGCGATGCGTCGAGTGGGGCGGCCAGAAGTACCCCAGCCTGGAGGACGCGCTGGACGCAGCGAACCTGCTGCTCAATCTGGCCCCCGAGACCAACGGCGAGGTTTCGTACGCGGCTTTCAAGCACGAGGAGGAGCGGGTGGGCCTGCCCCTGGCGGACCTCGCGGAGGGCGTCCGCAGCGTGAGGATGAACTTCAACGACATCACGCGCCAGGTCCGCCGCACCCTGATCACGCCTTGCTGGACGGGGATGGTCAACGACGGCCGGGCCTACGCCGCCTGGTGTATCAACTACGAGCGCCTGATCCCCTGGCGCACCCTGTCCGGACGCCAGCACACGTACGTGGACCATCCCTGGTACATCGACTTCGGGGAGCAGATGGTGACGTACAAGCCCAAGCTGGACCCCTACAAGACCGGAGACATCGACCGGAGCCTGGTGGACGATCAGTCGCTGGTCCTCAACTACATCACGCCCCATGGCAAGTGGAACATCCACTCCACCTACAAGGACAACCTGCGCATGCTGACCCTGTCGCGGGGCATGGACCCGTGCTGGATCAACGACAAGGACGCGGAGCGCATCGGGCTCAAGGACAACGACTGGATCGAGGTGTACAACGACAACGGCGTGGTGGTTACCCGTGCCAACGTCAGCGCCCGGGTCCAAGAGGGAATGTGTCTCTACTACCACGCGGTGGAGCGCACCATCTACATCCCCAAGTCCCAGATGCGTGGCGGGCGACGGGCCGGCGGGCACAACAGCCTGACTCGCACCCGGATCAACCCCATGCTTCTGGCTGGCGGCTACGCCCAGTTCACCTACGGCTTCAACTACTGGGGACCCATCGGCATCTTCACCCGGGACACTCACGTCGTCGTGCGCAAGCTGGAGAAGCTGGAATGGTAGGGGAGGCATGGTCACGGGACGGGCGCGGCGGCCGCACGGTTCAAAGGGTCGCTCCGCCTCGGTCCCGGGGTAGCTCCACGGCGGAAAAGGAGTAGCGTAGATAATGGACATTCGCGAGCAGGTATCGATGGTCTTCCACCTGGACAAGTGCATCGGCTGCCACACGTGCAGCGTTGCCTGCAAGAACATCTGGACGGACCGCAAGGGCACCGAGTACATGTGGTGGAACAACGTGGAGACCAAGCCCGGCACGGGCTACCCCACGCTGTGGGAGGACCAGAAGAAGTACCGGGGCGGCTGGGAGCTGGAGCAATCGAAGGCAAAGCTCAAGCTCAAGCTCCAGGGGAAGCTGGGAGCCCTGGGCAACCTCTTCCACAACCCCTACCTCCCCACCGTGGACGACTACTACGAGCCCTGGACGTACGACTACGAGAACCTCTTCAACGCCCCCGAGGGCGATGACCAGCCGACCGCGCGCCCCATCTCCTTGATCACCGGGAAGTTCATGGAGATTGAGGCCGGCCCCAACTGGGACGACGACCTGGGTGGGTCCCCCATCTACGCCGCCAACGACCCCAATCTGGAAGAGCTCACGGACGAAGAGCGCGCCCAGATGAACGAGGTCGAGCGGATGGTGTTCTTCTACCTTCCGCGTATCTGCAACCACTGCCTGAATCCGGCTTGCGTCGCCGCTTGCCCCGCCGGCGCCATCTACAAGCGCGGCGAGGACGGGGTGGTCCTGATCAGCCAGGACAAGTGCCGGGCCTGGCGCATGTGCGTGTCCGGCTGCCCGTACAAGAAGACCTACTTCAACTGGTCCACCGGCAAGTCGGAGAAGTGCATCCTCTGCTACCCTCGGCTCGAGAGCGGCCAGCCCCCCGCGTGCTTCCACTCCTGCGTGGGGCGGATCCGCTACATGGGCATGCTGCTGTATGACGCCGACCGGATAGAGGAGATCGCCAAGTCGCCTGATGACCAGCTGGTGGAGGCGCAGCGCTCCATGATCATGGATCCCTTCGATCCGGAGGTCATCGCCTCGGCGAAGAAGAACGGCATCTCGGACGCCGTCATCGCCGCCGCCCAGAAGTCGCCCGTCTACAAGTTCGTGAAGGAGTGGCAGATCGCCCTGCCGCTCCATCCCGAGTTCCGCACCCTGCCGATGCTCTTCTACGTGCCGCCCATGCTGCCGGTGCTGGCGGGGATGAAGGACGGGAAGTACGAGGTGTCCGACGCCGACACGGTGAGCCTGGCCCCGCTGCTGAGCTCTCTTGAGCGCGCGCGGATGCCGATCAAGTTCATGGCGAGCCTCTTCTCCGCCGGCAACGTGGACATCGTCAATGCGGTCTATCGCAAGCTCATTGGCGTCCGCCTGTACCAGCGCAACCAGCAGGTGAAGGACCTTTCGGACGCGGAGGCCGCCGAGGCTCTGAGCAAGGCGAACATGTCGGAGGAAGAGGCCGGGGCCATCTACCGGCTGACCGCACTCCCGACCTACGACGAGCGGTTTGTCATTCCGCCAATGGCGCGGGAGCAGGCGCTCGACGAGACGGCGGGAAGCTACAACCAGAAGCGAGAGGGTGGCTTCGGCCCCCGCAAGGCGCCCGCACGGAGGTTCTAGCAATGATGCAAGCTGACGTGCAGCCCCGTGTGCTGGACCTGCTCGCCGACATCCTGGATTACCCGGCGGGCCACCCGGACGAGAAGGTGGAAGAGTGCGCCTCACTGATCTCCGCCGGCATCCCCGAAGCGGCGGAGCACCTGCGCCTGTTCCAGTCTTCGGTTCGTGGGGTGTCCGCGGCGCGGCTGGAGGAGATCTACACGGTGACCTTCGACCTGGAGGCCTCGTGCCACCCCTACGTGGGCTACCACCTGTTTGGGGAGAGCTATCAGCGGAGCACCTTCCTGGTGGGCCTCAAGGAGCGATACCGGGAGTGGGGCTTCGAGATTAGCGAGACCGAGCTGCCGGACCGCCTATCCGTCATGCTGAGGTTCCTGGCGGTCAGCGGCGACGAACAGCAGAGGCAAGAGATCATGAGCGAGGGCCTGCTGCCGGCGTTGGGCAAGATGATCAAGGTGGCCGAGGCGTCCGATGAGGAGTCCGAGGAAGCGCCTGGTGAAGCGCCCGAAGAGCCGGTCGAAGAGGAGCCCGACATCCATGCCGACGCCTACCGGCTGGTGCTCAAGGCTCTGCGAGTGGTCCTGGAGGACGTGACGCCACGAGAGCCGGAGAACTAGGCGAGCTCACCTGACAGGAGAAGGCGACCATGGTTGATGCAGTGCTCTTTGGAGCGTTCCCCTACGTGGCGGTCATCCTGGCGGTGATCGTCGGCGTATACCGTTACGCCACCGACCGTTTCTCATACTCCAGCTTCTCCTCCCAGTTCCTGGAGAACCGGGCCCTGTTCTGGGGCTCGGTGCCCTGGCACTATGGGATCATCATTGTCGTGCTTGCCCACATCTTCGCGCTGCTGGTCCCGGGGGTCTGGGCGGCGCTCATCGCGGAGCCGACCCGGCTGTACATCCTTGAGGTCATCGGGCTCGCTCTGGCGCTCTCTGCGCTGGTGGGCTTGGCCCTGCTGATCGTGAGGCGGCTGACCAGCTCTCGCATCAAGTCGGTGACGTCCACCATGGACTGGGTGCTGCTGGCGACCCTGCTCGCCCAGGTGGCCCTAGGGTTCTGGGTGGCCCTGTTCTACCGGTGGGGATCGGACTGGTATCTCCACACCGCGGTTCCGTGGCTCATCTCCCTTGCGCAACTGGATCCCCAGACTCAGTTCGTCACCTCCTTGCCGTGGGTCGTCAAGCTTCACATGCTGGGCGGATTCCTGCTGATCGGCATGTTCCCGTTCACCCGTCTGGTGCATGTGGTCACAGTGCCGGTCACCTACCTGTGGCGGCCCTACCAGGTGGTGGTCTGGTACAGGCGGTCCCGAAGACTAGCGTCGTAGGAGAGGTCGAAACTCTTTGCGGCGTGGGCCCGGCTCCGGTCCTGAGGGCCGCGCGGAAACGCGCGACCCGCGGCCCCTAGCCCCCCCCGGGGCTGGGCGCGGGGCGGGGGTGGCTGCGGCGGCAGGTTCCCACCGGAGGACGGACCGGGCGTCATGAACGAGCGACGTCGCGCATACGCCGCGCTCACGATGAGCACCCTGGCATTCACCGTGTGTTTTGCGGCATGGATGATGAACGGTGTCCTCGTCACGTTCCTGGT
>CAYTEC010000080.1:0-7576 GCA_964436745.1 uncultured Dehalococcoidia bacterium
CAGTCCTTGCCGGACTAACATAGCGTCTGGTACAACCATTGGGGGCAGGTCAGCTTCTCCTTAAGGAAACACGAACTGCTCGGCCAAGCCGCAATTGACTCGCTGAAGAAAGAGCGTCTGGCTGTGTGGCACCACTGTAACAGAGTGTTCATTCGTGTCAACAATTGCCCCCTATCTCGAGCGGGGGTTGAGCACGTCGTTGAGGGCGTCGCCCAGCAGGTTCCACGCGAAGATCAGCACGCCCACCACCACTACTGGCGGCAGCAACAGGTGCGGGTGGTTTCGGAGCACCGTGATGCTCTGCCCCTCCCGGATCATGTTCCCCAGGCTCGGCACCGGCGGCTGAATGCCGATCCCAAGCCAGCTCAACACTACCTCCGCCCCCGCGATCGCTCCCATCCCCATCGTCGCCACCACGATCACCGGCGGCAGCACGTTCGGCAGCAGGTGGACCAGGATCACGCGCGTTGCCGACGCTCCGACCGCCGTCGCCGCTTCCACGTACTCGCTCTTCTTGAGCGCCATCACCTGCCCGCGCACCAGCCGCGCCATCCCCACCCACGAGAAAGCCGCCAGGGAGCCGAAGATTACAACGTAGTCCACCAGGCCCCACCGCACCAGACCGCGGAGGCCCGTGGCGTCCTCGAAGTCCCGCACCACTTCCAGGATGCGAGGCTTGACGGTGGCCGCGAGCAGGATGACCAGCAACAACCCTGGGAAAGCCAGGAAGACCTCGCCAACGCGCATGATGACGGCGTCCGTCTTCCCGCCAAAGTAGCCGGACACGAGCCCCAGGCCGAGCCCCAAGACCAGGCTCCCCGTGGCCACCGCCGCCCCAGTGACGATCAGGTTGGTCCGCAGGCTGAAGATGACACGGCTCAGCACGTCGCGACCCACCCAGTCGGTCCCCAGGAGGTGCTCGGCGCTCGGCGATTCCCGCGCCGCCATCAGGTCCTGCTCCGTGTAGTCGTATGGGGCGACCAGGGGAGCGACTACCCCGCCGCCGTACAGGAGCAGCAGTGCCGTGATTCCGAAGACAGCCTTCGGCCGCCGTATGAGGCGGGTCACCACGCGGGCCACCGGCCCACGGCGCCCCGAGGGCCTCGTCACCGGCGTCGCTACGCCCGTCGGCCGGTCATTCACGCGAGCCGCCTTCCTTTCAACGCTGCCCCTACCGGATACGAGGGTCCAGGAAGCCATACAGCAGGTCCACCAGCAAGTTGGCGGCCACGAAGGCGGTCGCCACGATCAGCACCAGCGCCATGATCACCGGGTAGTCGCGGTTGAAGATCGAATCCACTGCGAACCGACCCACGCCCGGTATGCCGAAGATCGTCTCCGTGATGAACGCGCCCTCGACAAGGGTCGCCAGGCTGAGCCCCAGCACGGTGACCACGGGCACCAGGGCATTGCGGAGCACGTGGCGGACCTGGACCGTTCTCTCGGGGAGGCCCTTGGCGCGGGCGGTCCGCACGAAGTCCTGCCCCAGCACCTCCACGGCGCTGGAGCGCGTCAGCCGCGCGATCCCCGCGATCCCTGGGGTCCCCATCACAAGGGCCGGCATGATGATGGATAGACTGAAGAAGCCATCCCACCCCGCCGTCGGCAACAGGTGCAGGTTCAGGGCGAAGAGCAGGATCAGGAACGGCGCTGAGATGAAGACGGGAGTGGAGTAGAAGAAGAGGGCGGCGCTGACCAGGGCGGTGTCGATCCACGTGCCCTGCTTGTAGGCCGCCAGCAACCCCACGGGAATGCCAACGACGACAGCGAGCGTCACGGCGGCGAACCCAAGCTGGGCCGAGACCCAGGTCTTGCGCCCAATGAGCTCCGACACGGTCCGCCCGGAATAGCCGTAGCTCTCTCCCAGATCGCCGCGAACGGCGTTGCCCACGTAGGACACGTACTGGACCAGGAACGGACGGTCCAGCCCCATCTGGTGTCGCAGTCGCTCCACCGCCTCCGGGGTGCCCCTACCCCCCAGGCGGACCTGAGCCGGGTCGCCCGGCCCGTAGAAGCCCAGGAGGAAGGTGACGAAGCTCACGGCCAGGAGGAGGAAGGGGAGCCACAGGAGCCTCCGTGCGATGTACACGGGCATCGGTTACCTGCCGTTCTACCGTGCGCCCACCCCGGCGCTCCCCAAGGAGCATCGCGTCTCAGGCTCCCCACGTAGCGCGCCGCCTCGGGTCTTCCGGGCAAGCTCCGGCTCGGAATCCGCGTGGGAGCGGGGAAGCCACGCCGCCGATCGAGGGTCTCGCCGTCCGCCCGAGGCGGGCTAGCGTCCCTCGAACCACACATGCCGCATCTTGGGCGCGATCAGGGGAGTGACGGTGTAGCCCCGCACGTACGGCTTCAGGAGGATCATCCGGTCGCCACTGTACCAGAGGGGGATCCACGGCGCGTCGTCGACGATGAGCTGTTCCGCCTGATTGTAGAGGCTCCGCCGCTCCTCCCACACCTCGGCCGTGCGGGCCTCCTCCAGCAGCCGGTCCACCTCCGGGTTGGCGTACCCGGTGTGGTTGAGCTTGCTCTGGGAGTGAAGCTTGATGTCGAGGAAATCCTGGGGGTCTGGGTAGTCAGCCTGCCATGCAAGCCCCGCGAAGGCCTGAAGGCGTCGCTCGTCCAGGTCCTCCAGGAACGTCGCCCACTCCACCTGCTGGACCTCCGTGACGATCCCCAGGGTGTCCTCCCACGCCTGAAGGATGACCTCCATGTCGAGGCCGACGGCTCCGCCGGTGCCCGGCACTGTGATGACGATGCGCGGCATGTCCTCCGCGTACCTGGACGCGGCCAGGAGCTCCCGGGCCAGGTCCGGGTCGTACTCCAGGCCGCGGATCGATTCGCTGTAGCCCGGGAAGCCGGGCGGCAGGATGGCATGGGCGGGAACGGCCGTGTTCGCCAAGATCCGGTCGGCGATGAGGGGCTTGTCGATGGCGTGGGACAGAGCCTTGCGCACGTTGATATCGTCGAAGGGAGGCTCGTTCATGTTGAGCCCAATGTATGCGAGATCGAAGCTCGGAGGCGCGACGACCAGATCCCGGTTCAGCGGCTCGTCCGGGTTCGTCACGCGGTCCAGATCCGCAATGCCCACCCCGGAGATCTCGATCTCGCCGTTCTCGTACATCGCCATGGCCGAGCCGCCGCTCAGGATGTACTCGACCCGCTCGAGCCGCGCCGGCCCCAGATGGTAGTCCGGATTGCGCTCCAGAACCAGGATCTCTCCGACGCGATACTCTTTCAGTCTGAACGGCCCTGTGGCGTTGGGCCTGCGGACCCAGTCGCTGCCGTCCCGCTCGATGTTCTCCCGGTCCACGACGAAGGCCGTCGAGTAGGTGAGCTTGGCGAGGAAGTATGCCCGCGGCGCCGCGATGGTGATGGCCACCGTCCGGTCGTCGATGACCTCCACGCCCGCGAGGTCCGTGGTCCTCCCGGCGATGACGTCCTGGATGCCCACGATGTCGTCAAGGTACGTGTCGACGGTGGGGGAGAGGGTCTCCGGCCGCAGGGCGCGCTCCAGCGAGTACTTGATGTCGGCGGCGGTGACGCGCTTGCCGTCGTGGAATCTGGCGTCGGAGCGCAGGGTGAAGGTGTAGGTGCGGCCGCCGTTGCTGACCTCCCAGCCCTGGGCCAAGTCCGGCTCGATCTGGAGGTCGGAGCTGAGCGTGACCAGGCCGCCGAACACCTCGACGATGATGCCGGCCGATGTGACGTCGCTGACCTGGTGCGGGTCCAGGGTCGGAGGATCGGCCCAAAGGCGGCGGAAGACCGCGCCGGAGGAACCGGAGGACTTCGGTTCAGCCTGCTCCTGGGTCGCGGAGGGCGCGGCGCCCGTGGGGTCGCTCGAAACCGTATCGTCACTGCCGCAGGCAGAGGCCACCGCCACCAGGGCGAGCGCCAGGGCCACCAGCAAGCCTCTGAGCTTCGTCGTCATCAAGTCGCCCTCCCCGCGATCGGAGGCCCGCCCATCTGCCCGCCGCCCAGAGGGCGCCGGCGCCGACTAGCCGCCGCTGTCACGACCGACGGCGTCCAGGAGCGCGGACCGGAGCAGGGGATCCAGATCGCCGTCCAGGACGGCCTGCGGGTCATGGCTCTCGAACCCCGTCCGATGATCCTTGACCATACGGTAGGGGTGGAGCACATAGCTGCGAATCTGGTTTCCCCAGCCGGGGCTGACGTGAGCGCCGCGGACGCGCGCCATCTCCTCCGCCCGAAGCTGAAGCTCCCGGTCCATGAGGCGGGCGCGCAGCACCTTCATCGCAACCTCACGGTTCTGCACCTGGGAGCGTTCGTTTTGACAGGTTACCACGATGCCGGACGGCATGTGGGTGATCCGGACCGCGGACTCCACCTTCTGCACGTTCTGGCCCCCGTGGCCGCTGGCGCGGAACGTATCGATGCGCAGGTCTTCGTCGGCGATCGTGACCTCCACGTCGTTGGCCGCCTCCGGCAGCACCTCGATGAGGGCAAACGAGGTGTGACGCTGGTGGTCGGAGTCGAAGGGAGAAAGCCGCACGAGCCGGTGGACTCCCCCGTCCGTGCGCAGCCACCCGAAGGCCTGACGGCCGGAGACCTCCACCGTAGCGCTCTTGATCCCAGTCTCCTCCCCCGGGGAGGTGTCGAGGACACGGCATCCGAAGCCGCGGGCCTCCGCCCACCGCAGGTACATGCGGAGGAGTATCTGTGCCCAGTCCTGGGAATCGGTGCCACCCGCGCCCGCGGACACGGTGAGGATGGCGTCATGGTCGTCGTACGGGCCCGAAAGGACGAGCTGGAACTCAAGGTCGCCGAGCCGCGACTCCAGGGCCGCGGTATCCGCCGCGAGCCCCTCGGTCAAATCCGTCTCGCCCTCGCTGATGCCCATCTCCAGCAGCTCGGCGAGGCTTTCCGCCTCACCCTCGACACCGCGCCACAGGGTCGTCTCGGTGGTCACCGCCGACAGCCGCTGCATGGTCCTCTGGGCGGCCTGAGGATCATCCCAAAGGCCTGGCGACGCGACCTCTACCTCCAGCTTGCGCTGCTCCGTCTCCTTGCCGGCGACGTCAAAGGCGCACCATGAGGTATTCGATCCGTTCCCGAAGCTCCTTGATCCTAGACCTCAGCTCGATCATCTACCTCACCTAACGAGTCCAGATTGCCGAAGGCCGCGAGCGGCGGCCCGGCGTCGAGTCGTTCCGTCCTGTTCAGCATGGGTAGCGAGGACCCGGCGTCAGCTTGACGCGGTCGCGGCGTCCGGCTCGCCCAGCGTACCGGCGGCGGCGTGGTGCGCCATTCGGGTCGGCTCCGGGAGCCGGTACCGCCCGCAGCACCCCAACACCAGCGCGATGGCGGACTCCAGGTCCACCCGGTGCCCCACGGAGACGTAGACGGGTGACACGTTTTGCCGTGTCCTGACCACCGCGCCCACCGTCTCGCCCCGGTCCACCATGGGCGTCCAGTCGCCCCGTTCGCTCCCCAGCGGCCCGTGCTTGCCCAGGAGGACCGACTTGGCGCAGCCCACGGTCGGCAGGCCCGTCATCAGACCGATGTGGCACGCGAGCCCGAACCGGCGCGGGTGGGCATACCCTTGCCCGTCCACCAGGATCGCGTCCGGGACCGCGCTCAGCCTCTCCAGGGCATCGGCGGCGGCGGGCGCCTCGCGGAAGCCGAGCAGCCCCGGCACGTACGGCACCGGCGGCCTCGCCCGCCCGATCGAGACCTCCTCCACCTCCATGCCAGGCCAGCGGAGCACCACAACCGCGCCGCGCACCCAACCATCGGCGTCAGGAGGCGAGATGTCGATGCCTGCCACTCGATGTACCGTGGCTGGGAGGCCGGGACGCGCTGAAACCAGGGCTGCGAGCTCTTCCTGGAGCCTACGGGCGGCCGCCGTGTCGCCGGGCCAAGGGTACGTTACCTCCAGCTTCACGGTCGCATTATAGCATGGCGACGCGGCCGTCCCCACTGGAGAGAGGGGTCGCGGCCGCAGGTTCTTGCATTCGTCGAAACGCGTCACAGCGAGCCAGGCCGCCCCCCTACACGGCCTTGCCGTTGGGACGGGAGCGGCGTAGAATAAAGTTGACCTAACAGGTCAACAACTGTTGACACTCGTAGCTGCCGCTGATACCATCGGCGTTTGGGAAACACGGCACAATCGCGGCCTTACGGTCGCGAAGCGCGAGGCGAGGGGTGGGCATGTCAACGGAGGTCACGAACGCGGAGCTCCGGGCTGCCGCCAGCCAGGAGTACCAGTACGGCTGGGTCACGGACGTGGAGGCCGACACGGCCCCACCGGGCCTGAGCGAGGACCTGGTACGCTGGATATCGGCCAAGAAGAACGAGCCGCCCTTCATGCTGGAATGGCGGCTCCGTGCCTTCCGCCACTTCATGACGCTGATGGACAAGGACCAGCGCCCCACGTGGGCCCACGTTGACTTCGCCCCAATCGACTTCCAAGAGATCATCTACTACTCCGCCCCCCGCCCGAAGCTCGAGAGCCTGGAGCAGGTGGACGAAGAGGTCCTCAGGACCTTCGAGAAGCTCGGCATCCCGCTCGAAGAGCAGAAGCGGCTGGCGGGCGTGGCCGTCGACGCGGTGTTCGACAGCGTGTCGGTGGCGACCACCTTCCAGGAGACGCTGGAGAAGCAGGGCATTATCTTCGGCTCCTTCTCGGAGGCCGTTCAGAAGCACCCGGACCTGGTCCAGAAGTACCTGGGCTCCGTGGTGCCGCACTCCGACAACTTCTACGCCGCCCTCAACGCCGCGGTCTTCTCCGACGGGTCGTTCTGCTACATTCCGAAGGGGGTGCGCTGCCCCCTGGAGCTCTCCACCTACTTTCGGATCAACACGGCGGGCTCGGGGCAGTTCGAGCGCACGCTCATCATCGCCGACGAGGGAAGCTACGTCAGCTACCTGGAGGGGTGCAGCGCCCCGATGCGGGACGAGCACCAGCTCCACGCCGCCGTCGTCGAGCTCGTGGCGCTCAAGGACGCCGAGATCAAGTACTCCACCATCCAGAACTGGTACCCGGGCGATGCGGACGGGAAGGGCGGCATCTTCAACTTCGTCACCAAGCGCGGCATCTGCCGAGGTCGCAACTCGAAGATCTCCTGGACCCAGGTGGAGACCGGCTCGGCCATCACCTGGAAGTACCCCAGCGTCATCCTCCAGGGGGACAACTCCGTCGGCGAGTTCTACTCCGTGGCCCTGGTGAAGGGTAGGCAGCAGGCGGACACCGGCACCAAGATGACCCACATCGGCAAGAACACCCGAAGCACCATCATCTCCAAGGGGATCTCCGCCGGCCGCGGCCAAAACACCTACCGTGGACTGGTCCGCGTGAACGCGAAGGCGGAAAACGCCCGCAACTTCAGCCAGTGCGATTCGCTGCTGCTCGGCGACCAGTGCGGCGCCCACACGACCCCCTACGTGGAGGTGCGCAACTCCTCCGCCCGCCTGGAGCACGAGGCGTTCACGTCGCGGGTCAGCGAGGAGCAGCTCTTCTACTGCCAGCAGCGGGGGATGTCCGTTGAGGACGCCAGCTCCCTCATCATCAACGGCTTCTGCAAAGAGGTCTTCAAGCAGCTCCCGTTCGAGTTCGCCG
>CAYTEC010000081.1:0-7479 GCA_964436745.1 uncultured Dehalococcoidia bacterium
GGTGCTAGCTTGCCGCCGGCACCGAGATGTCGAGCTGGTAGCCGCTCACGACTGCGTCGATCTGCGCCGCGGTCTGCTCCGTGGGCGGCACGAGTGGCAGCCGGGGGTCGCCGATGGGGAACCCTGCTCGGTTGAGCGCATACTTCACCGGGATGGGGTTGGACACGAAGAACAGGGCCTTGAAGATCGGGTGCAGCCTGTGATGCTCCTCCGCCGCCTGTTCTAGCCGCCCGTCCAGGGTGAGCTGCATCATCCCCTTGATCTGCGCGCCAACCAGGTGCGACGCGACGCTGACCACCCCGTAGCCGCCCATGCACATAATCGGGTACGTCTCGTTGTCGTTGCCGCTCCAGACCCGGAACCCCGAGGGCGCCCCGGCGATGATCCTGGCGATCTGGTCGAAGTCGCTGCTGGCTTCCTTCACCCCCAGGATGTTGTTGACCTCCGCGAGGCGCAACGTGGTTTCGTGGGTCATGTTAAGGCTGGTGCGGCTCGGGACATTGTACAGGATGAGCGGCAGCGAGGTCGCTTCCGCGATCGCCTTGAAGTGGAGGTACAGCCCCTCCTGGGGAGGCTTGTTGTAGTAGGGCACCACGGCCATCACCGCGTCGACGCCCGCGCGCTCCGCCTCCCGCGTCAGCTCCTGGCTTTCCGCGGTGTTGTAGCTGCCCGTGCCCGCGACGATAGAGGCGGTGTCGCCGACGGCCTCCTTTGTCTCGGCGAAGAGGCGCAGCTTCTCCTCGGTGCTCAGGCTGGGGGACTCCCCGGTCGTGCCTGAAACAACCAGGCCGTCGCTTCCAGAGGCGACCAGGGCCTGCGCCAATCGACGCGCCTGCGCGTAGTCTACGCGCCTCTCGGCGTCGAAGGGGGTGACCATCGCCGTCAGGAGCCGGCCGATCTCCTGGGACATCCGCTACCTCCTTGCCTCTCCGACGCGGAGAAGCCCACGCTCCAGCACCGACTCCGCGATCTGCAAGGCATCAAGAGCCGCCCCTTTCCGGAGGTTGTCCGACACAACCCAGAAGGCGAGCCCGTTCGGGTGCGACACGTCCTGGCGGATGCGGCCGACGAACACATCGTCGGCGCCCTCCGCGGACCGAGGCATCGGGTAGGCGTTGTTGGAGGGGTCGTCCACCACGGTCACTCCCGGGAACGCCGCCAGGAGCTCCCGCGCCTTGGCGGGAGGCATCGGGCGAGAGAACTCCACGTGGACCGCCTCGCTGTGACCCACATACACCGGCACCCGCACGCAGGTCGCTGACACAGCGATCTCCGGGGCGTGCATGATCTTCCGCGTCTCGTCGGCCATCTTCCGCTCTTCCGCCGTGTACCCGTCGTCGAGAAAGGCCTCGATGTGGGGGATGGCGTTGAAGGCGATCGGGTGGGGGTACACCTGGGCCGATGGGCGACGGTCCTCAAGGACCGCCTGCGCCTGCTGCCGAAGCTCGTCCACGGCCCCCGCGCCCGTTCCTGACACCGACTGGTAGGTGTCGACGATGACCCGTCGGATTGGGTTGGCCCGGTGCAGGGGGTAGAGCGCCATCACCATCTGCGTCGTCGAGCAGTTGGGGATTGCTGTTATCCCGTGGTGGCCCGCCAGGTCGTCTGCGTTGATCTCGGGGACCACCAGGGGCACGTCCGCGTCCATTCGGAACGCCGAGCTGTCGTCGATGACCAAGGCGCCCGCCGCCACTGCCAGCGGCGCGAGCTCCCGGCTGATGGCGCTGCTCACCGAAATGAACGCGATGTCGATGTCGCGGAACGACTCCGCGGTGGTCTTTTGGATTTCCAGATCCTCACCGTTCACGGCGAGCTTCTTGCCGGCGGAGCGATGGGAGGCGCACAGGCGGAGCGAGCTGTACGGGAACTGGCGCTCCTCCAGCATGCGGAGGAACACCTGGCCCACGGCCCCGGTGGCCCCCACGACGGCGATTCTGGGTCCGGCAGGGTTCACGACCACACCTCGGTTAGGGATATCGCGAGCTCTGGCGCCACGATCGAGTGGATCGTATCGCCGTCGCGGCACGTCCGCGGCCGCGGGTAGCGTCGGTCCCCCGGTGCTTGCGAGTACAGCGTCACTTCGCGCGCGGCGGGATCGACGATCCAGTATTCCGGGCCGCCGGACCGTTCGTAGAGGCTCCGTTTGTAGCCCCGGTCTATTCGCTTGGTCCCCGGAGACAGCACCTCCACGACGAGATCGGGCGCTCCTCCGATGTTCTCCTCTGTGACGATGCCCTTGTTGGCGGCACTGACGAATACCACGTCCGGCTGCACGATACTCACATCGGACAGAACCACGTCGTAGGGAGCGACGAACACGATGCCCAGCGAGAGATCGCTGATAATCCGGTGCATGGCGAAGCCAAGCCGCACCACGACAAGTTGATGGAGGGTCGCAGGTGACGGCGGCATGCACAGAACCCCTTCGTGGATCTCGTAACGGCGGCCGTCCGCCGGGAGGCGGGCGTAGTCCGCATAGGTCCACTCTTCCGCGCCAGCGTACCGCAGTGCCACCAAACCGCTCCGCTAGAGGCCCAGGATCTTGTCCAGTCCCAGCACCAGACCCCGGTATTGTACCACTTGGCGGATGGCGGCGAGCACGCCGGGCATGTAGCACTCGCGGTTGATGGTGTCGTGGCGGAGTGTGAGGGTTTGGCCGGCCGTGCCCAGGACAACCTCGTGGTGGGCCAGCCGGCCCGGCATCCGCGAGGCGTGCAACCCAACGCCATCTACCTCGGCCCCCCGAGAGCCGGGGACCGGCTCTCGCTCCGGCGCCGGGCGCGTGAACGCCGTGCCACGGCCCGCGGCCAGGGCCCGCGCGATCGCGAGCGCCGTGCCCGACGGGGCGTCGATCTTGGCTTCATGGTGGGCTTCGATGACTTCGGCGTACTCAAAGAACCGGCCGACGGTCGCCGCCAGATGGATCAGGAGGACCGCGCCAAGGGCGAAGTTGGGGGCCACCACCACGCCGACCTCGTGCTCGCGCGCCAGCGTGTCGAGCTCCTGGAGGTCGCTCTCGGCGAGCCCCGTCGTGCCCGTGACCACGTGGATCCCCTGCGTCAGGGCTTCCCGCGCGGCTCCCATAAGGACGGTGGCGGACGTGAAGTCGAGCAGGACGTCCGGGCGGTTCGCGGCGATGGCGGCCTCGGCGCTGGCGTGGAGAGGGATGGCGCCGGAGCCATCGGGGAGCGGGAATGAGTTGCCCGTAGCGCTGCGGCGAACGCCCCCCACGACGTCATGGTTAGGGTCGCGGTGGACCGCCGCGAGCGCCTCTCTGCCCATCCGACCTGAGACCCCGTGTATGAGGACACGCATTACGGCATCCTTTCCTTGGGGGAATTCGCGGGCGCCGGCCCGCTCGATGGTCCGTGGCCGTGGGCCGCTCCAGGCGAAAGATAGCAACACGCCCCGCCCGGCCAGAGCATCCGAAAGGCCGAGCGAGACGTGTACATTCCTCTTGGGTAAAGCCCCTAGCGGGGGCCTCTCGGCGGGCCTGAGTCTCGCCGGAAGTCGGGCCGGGGCGGGCCGCCTCTGCGGTCGCCATCGAAGGGCCGTCCGCCGCCGGGTCCTCCCCGGGGGGGGCCGCCGAAGCCAGGCCGTCCGGGGGGTCGGCCGCCGGGTCCGCCGGGGCCACCGGGTCCAACAGGGCCACCGCCTGACGCTATCGCCTCGGCGGCGGTTAGTCCCTGCAGTACGGCCCGTCTTGACAGGTTGACTCTCCCCATGCGGTCGACTTCGATCACCATAACGGTGATCTCGTCGCCGATATTCACCTCGTCTTCGACGCGCTCCACGGGTCCGGCCGCAAGCTCGCCGATGCGGACTAGGCCATCCTTGCCGGGCAGGATCTCGACGAACGCCCCGAACGGGATGGTGCGGACGACCTTCCCGGTGTAGATCGTGCCAATCTCTGCTTCCTTGGTCAGTCCCTCGATCATCTGGCGGGCGCGGTTGAGCGCGCTCTCATCGGGCGAGCCGATGAATACCGTGCCGTCGTCCTGGACGTCGATGGTGGCCTTGGTCTCTTCGATGATCGCGCGAATCGTCTTGCCGCCTGGGCCGATGACGGCGCCGATCTTTTCGACCGGGATCTTGATGCGCTCGACCCTGGGCGCGTAGGGGCTGAGGTTGGACCGGACCTCTGGGATGGCGGTGAGCATGCGATCGAGGATGAAGAGGCGCGCCTCGCGGGCCTGGTCCAGGGCCTCGGCCATGATCTTGGCCGTGATGCCCTTGACCTTGATGTCCATCTGGAGAGCGGTGATACCCTCGGCGGTGCCGGCGACCTTGAAGTCCATGTCGCCCATGTGGTCCTCAAGGCCCTGGATGTCCGTGAGGATGGCGTAGTTGCCGTCCGCGCCCATGATGAGCCCCATCGCCACTCCGCTCACGGGCGCCTTGATGGGGACTCCGGCGTCCATGAGGCTCAGGGTGCCCCCGCAGACACTGCCCATGGAGGTGCTGCCGTTGGAGCTGAGGGCCTCGGATACTAGCCGGATCGTGTATGGAAAGTCCTCGCGAGACGGGATCACCGGTTGGAGCGCGCGCTCCGCAAGGGCGCCGTGGCCGATCTCGCGGCGGCCTGGAGTCCCAACGCGCCTCGTCTCACCGACGGAGTATGGGGGGAAATTGTAGTGGTGCATGAACCGCTTCCTGTCCTCTGGGCCCAGGGTGTCGAGCCGCTGCTCGTCCCCGAGGGAGCCCAGAGTGGCCACGCTGAGCACCTGGGTCTGGCCGCGCGTGAAGAGGCCGGTGCCGTGGGTGCGGGGAAGCAGGCCCACCTCGCTTGTGATGGGGCGCACCGAGCGCCGGTCGCGGCCGTCGGCGCGCTTGCCGTTCTGGAGCACGCCGGTCCGAAAGACCTGATCTTCCAGCTGCGCAAAGGCCTCGCCCAAGTTCGCGTCTGGGAATCGCTCCCGCAGGTTTTCGATCATCTCCGCGCGAAGCCCCGCGACCTCCTTGTCCCGCTCGCCCTTCTCCCTGCCGGCGAAGATGGCCTGGTCCAGGCGGGCGCCCAAGAAGTCTGCCACGGCCTGCGCCGCCGATGGGTCGACCGACGGCGGGGGGGTCACGGCGAGCTTCGGCTTGCCCGCCGCCTGGACGAGCTCGTCGATGGCGGAAATGATCTGGACGTTGGTGGCCTGAGCCAGATCCAGCGCCTCGAGGACGAGCGACTCGGAAACCTCGCTGGCTCCTGCCTCGACCATTACCAGTGCGTCCCGGCTGCCAGCCACGATAAGGCTGAGGGGGCTGTCGGCAATCTGTTGGAAGGTGGGATTGACGGTCAGAGCGCCATTGACATAACCCACGCGGCACCCGGCGATCGGGCCGTCGAAGGGGATCGAGGAGATCGAAAGAGCCGCGGAGGCGCCTACGATGGAGAGGACATCGGCTGGGTTCTCCCGGTCGGCGGAGAGCACGGTGCAGATGATTTGGACCTCGTTGCGGAAGCCCTTGGGGAAGAGGGGCCGGATGGGGCGGTCCGTCAGTCGGGCCGCCAGGATAGCTTCCGTGCCCGGCCGTCCCTCGCGGCGGAAGAAGCTGCCGGGGATCTTCCCGGCGGCGTACATCCGCTCCTCGTGCTCCACGGTGAGCGGGAAGAAATCGATGCCTTCGCGCGGCCTGTCGGCCATGCACGCGGTGACCAGGACGACGGTATCGCCCTGTCGCACTGTTACGGCCCCATCGGCCTGACCGGCTAGGGACCCTGTCTCCAGGGTCAGCTCCCTGCCGGCAATGTTACGTCGGACCACGTATCCCATTGGAAAGAAACCTCCTTCATACCATCGAGGAGAGAGAAAGGAACCACCCCGCTTGCGGCGGGGTGCTACCGGTTGAGGCCGAGGCGGGCCAGCACCGCTTGGTACCCCGCAGGGTTGGTCCGCGCCAGGTAGGTGAGCAGCCTGCGTCGCAGACCCACCATCTTGAGCAGGCCGCGACGGGAGTGGTGGTCCTTCCGATGGGTCTGGAAGTGGGGGGTAAGCTCACGAATGCGATGCGTGAGGATGGCAATCTGTACTTCCGCCGAGCCCGTATCCGTAGGGTGGATCCGATTCTCGGCTACGACTGTGTCCTTCTGCTCCTTCTCCACGGTCCCTCTCCAATTCTCGTCTACTTTACTTCAAGGGAGATTATAGCATGAGGGCGGTGGCGTGGAAAGCGCGTTGTTGGCCTTCACGCCCGATGCTATGATGGCCGTGGCCCACGAGACCCCTACCGGGAGGTGATGCCGAATGGCCGCCCAGATCATCAGCGGGACCCGCATAGCCAAGGAGATCAGAGCAGAGGTAGCGACGGGCGTGGCGGAGCTGCGGGAGCGTAGCGGGGTCACTCCCGGCCTGGCCGTGGTCCTGGTGGGCGACGACCCGGCCTCCGCAACCTACGTTCGCAACAAGGGCCGGGCGTGCGAGGAAGCCGGCATCTTTTCCGAGACCTTCAACCTGCCCGCCTCGACGACGCAGGGGGAGGTGCTGGACCTGGTGAAGCGCCTCAACGGCGACTCCCGCTTCCACGGCTTGCTGGTGCAGATCCCGCTGCCCGATCAGATCGACGAGGATACGGTGCTCTTGGCGATCGATCCCGCCAAGGACGTCGACGGCCTCCATCCGTTCAACGTCGGCAGGCTCGTGGAGGGGTCGCCCACCTTCTTGCCGTGCACCCCCGCGGGCATCCAACAGATGCTCCTCCGCAGCGGATACGACCCGGAAGGCGCTCATGTGGTGGTCTGCGGCAGGAGCAACATCGTGGGCAAGCCGGTGGCCATGCTGATGGTGCAGAAGGCAGCGGGCGCCAACGCGACGGTGACGATGTGTCACACGCGCACCAAGGACCTGGCGTCGGTGACTCGGTTGGCCGACATACTGATCGTCGCCGCTGGGCGTCCCAACACCATCACCGCGGATATGGTCAAGGACGGCGCGGTTGTGGTCGACGTGGGCATGAACCGGATCGACGACCCTTCCAGGGAGCGTGGGTTCCGGCTTGTTGGCGACGTTGACTTCCAGGCGGTGTCAGAGAAGGCCGCGGCGATCACCCCCGTGCCCGGAGGCGTGGGGCCGATGACGATAGCGATGCTGCTCCGCAACACGCTGTTGGCGGCGGAGCGAGCGGCGGCCGGAGCGGGGTAGCAGTCCTGCGGGTGTTTCACGCTCCCTGCGGGCGCACGAATTTCGAGTCGCTGTTGCTCTTGGGAGCCAACTTCCTCCTGATACAGCAAGGTGGGAGGTGGCATCACGGGCGTGCTGAATCTCAGGAAAGCTGGTGGACCTGATCCCCGTAGACCATCCGGTGGGACCAGACGGATGCTCCGTTTGGAGTCGAAAGCAATGAGCGTACTCCCGAGTCAATCGTCGAAGCCAGGCGTCATATGATCAACTGGACGTTCTTTCCAAAGTCGACCGCAGCGTATCCCCTGTGTACCGATGTCGAGTGTAGGGTGTCAGCGAAAGTGAGACACTTTCGAACCGAAGACTCAGGGCG
>CAYTEC010000082.1:0-5465 GCA_964436745.1 uncultured Dehalococcoidia bacterium
AGCAGACCTTCTACCGGTGGCGTCGGGAGTACGGCGGATTGCGGATGGACCAGGCTGGGTTGGTCCCGGCGCAGCTGCTCCATCGCGGCCTCCCCGGTGGGCGCAACGCCGACCACGGAGTGCCCGAGGCGCTCCAGCCTGACCCGCAGATCCAACGCGGCAAGCGGCTCGTCCTCCACCACCATGATCTGCGCCCGCGACCATCTTGCGACAACCACCGTCGGTCTCCACCGGGTTCGATGGGACACCTGACCAGCGTGGATGGTAGCGGAAGTGAGGCGCGCTGCAATCCGTGCGTTGGGCATAACACGTAGCGGATTCCCCTGGTAGCGTCGGCTGGCCGCAGGGGGGGAGACAGATCCACCGCACCCGAGCGTGGGGCGGGCCGGTCCGGGGCGGGCGGTCGGTGACACGAGCCGCGGTCCCAGGCGTTACTTTGGCTTGAAGACCAGCCCTGGCCGTTCCTGGTCGACCGAGGAGAAATCGACCTCCAGCGCCAGCTTCAGTGGAATGCTCTCAGGGTTGCGGGCGTCCACACCCACGATGAAGGCGCTCACCCGCGGCCCCTCGTCCAGGGTCACGATACCGCTGCAATAGGGGTTGTTCCGTCCGAACCCCTTCTCGGCCATGACGGTGGGGGCGATGGAGATGGCGGTGAAGGTGGTCAGCTCGCCCCGGCCGCTGAGCTGCGTCCACTCCAGATCCTGGGAGTGGCACGCTCGGCATATGGCGCGCGGCGTGGCGGAGAGGTCGCCGCACTGCTGGCAGCGCACCCCCATCATCTGGCCTTCCTTCAAGTAGCGATAGAAGGAGGCGGAGGTGAACGGCGGTCGGTCGGTAGTCATCGTCTCCTAGCCCCGTCGGTACACGGTGACGACGCTGGTGCCCCCGGCGCCGCCGACGCTGTGGGTCAGTGCGAACTCGAGGTCTTTCGCCGACGCCTGCCGCGCACCGGCTTCGCCTCGGAGTTGCAGGTACACCTCCGCCGCCTGGGCGACGCCCGAGGCCCCTACGGGGTGGCCCTTCGCCTTGAGGCCGCCCGAGGTGTTCACCGGCAGGTCCCCGTCGCGGGCCGTGCGGCCCTCGTCCAGGGCTCGCGCGCCCTCCCCCGGCTCGAAGAAGCCGAGGTCCTCCGTCGCCACGATCTCGGCGATGGTGAAGCAGTCGTGGACCTCCGCGAGCTGGATCTGCCGTGGCGAAAGGCCGGACATCTCCAGCGCCTGCGCCCCCGCCGACCGCGTCGCCCCCAGGGATGTCAGTTCTGGCGCGTCGTGCAGCGGGCGGCCCGTGGCCTGGCCCGTGCCGATGATGTGGATGGGCTTGTCGGTGAAGTGTGCGGCCAGGTCGGAGGACACCAGGAGGGCGCAGGAAGCGCCGTCCGTGATGGGGGCGCAATCGTAGAGGCGCAGGGGCCAGGCGACCCACGGGTTGATCCCGTCGTCGCGCAGGAACGCCGCCTCGTCGGCCCACGTGGGCTCGGCCTCGCCGCGCTCGCGGGCGCGCGCCACCCGCCGGTCCATCATCTGCCGAAGGGGCATGTTGAATTGGGCCTTGGGGTTGAGCGAGCCGTTCTCGTGGTTCTTGAGCGCCACTTTCAGCAGGTGGTCCAGGCTGGTCTCGTACTGCTGCATGTGGGCGCGGGCGATGGAGGCGTATAGGCCCGGGAAGGTGAATCCAGCGGGCACTTCGTACAGGCTGTCCGCCACGGCCGCCAGGTTGTCCGTCGCTTCCGCCGTGGGGACCGAGGTCATCTTCTCCACGCCTCCGACCAGCACGATGTCGTACAGGCCGGAGGCGATGGCCATGATGCCCTCTCGCATCGCGCTGCCGCTGCTGGCGCATCCGTTCTCGACCCGGGTGAAGGGCGCGGGCGTCAGCCCCAGCCAGTCCGCGATGATCGAGCCAAGGTGCGCCTGCCCCTCGAACCGGTCCGCGGAGAAGTTGCCCACGTAGCCGCACTGGATGTCCTGGACCTCCAGGCCCTTGTCCGCGCGCGCCAGGAGATCCTGAAACGCCTCCACGAAAAGGTCGCGGGTCGTCTTTTCCCCGAACGCACCGAATTGGGACAGGCCCACGCCCACGATGGCGACGCCCCGGCCTAGCTTCCGGCTTCTCGACATCGTCATGGCATGCCTCCACCCCGTCCGGCCCGTGCTGGCTGGATTATGGCCCGTGTCTGCTTCGGGTGTCAACGAGGCAGGGCCGGTAGCCGGTTTCCTGGCGGATCGTCAAACGGAAGTTGCGGAGGGGGTGAACCGGGCCGGGCCGCCTCGCGACCTTCGAAATCCGACGACGCCGGCGCGTCACAGGGCGGAACGAGACGGCGCGGCCTCCCCAGGGAACGCCCGGTGCGTTTTGACATCCATAGGGGCCAATGCTATAGTAGGTCCACCCCACCACGGAGAGGCTACGAATGCCGGACGGGTACGCCATCAACTACATGGCGGTGGTACTGGCAGCAGTGGTGGGCGTACTGGCCATGGCGGGCCTCATGGGGGCCAACGCCCTCATGGCGCCCCGCAGGCGCTCCCCCGACAAAGACCTTCCCTACGAGTGCGGCATTCCGCCGGCGCCCTTCACGTGGTCCCAGATACACATCCGGTACTACCTGTTTGCCATCCTCTTCCTGATCTTCGACGTGGAAGCCGTCTTCCTCTTTCCGTGGGTGCTGGTCTTCCTGGACGGCGCTTCCTGGGTCTTCTACGAGATGATCCTATTCATTGCCGTCCTGCTCTTTGGCGTGCTCTACGGGTGGAAGAAGGGGGTTCTGCAGTGGAGATAGAGCGCCGAAGCCCCCCTCCCGTCACGGGCCGGCCGATCCCCTGGCACCGTGAGAGCGCTTTGGCCCTCCCGGATGTCGCATCGTCCCGAGGCAACCTGGCGCCCCCCGCGCCGTACCACGCCATGATGCCGGGGTTCGTCACCGTGAAGGCGGAGCAGCTCTTCGACATGGCGCGGAAGAACTCGCTCTGGCCCCTTGCCTTCGGGCTCGCCTGCTGCGCCATCGAGATGATGTCGACGTACATGTCCCACTACGACCTGGACCGCTTCGGCATCGTGACTTGGCCGTCTCCGCGCCAATCGGACGTGATGATCGTGGCCGGGACGCTGGTCAAGAAGATGGCCGAGCCGCTGCGGCTGATCTACGAGCAGATGCCGGAGCCGAAATGGGTGATCGCCATGGGGAGCTGTGCCACCAACGGGGGCCCCTACTACCGGTCGTACTCAGTTGTCATGGGGGTTGACCACGTGGTCCCCGTGGACGTGTACGTGCCCGGCTGCCCTCCAAGGCCAGAGGCCCTCATGGACGGCATTCTGCGGCTCCGGGAGAAGGTCCAGAACGACGCGAGGCGATATGGAAAGTCAGGAGCAGGGGCCTCCGAGCGAGAGCGACCAGCCCTCGCCACCGACGGAGACGCCCACACGACCTAGCCCCGGAGCCGCCCCAGCCGTCGGGCCGATGCTGGACGCCCGTGGTGAGGCGCTGATGGCGGCGTTGCCGGGGCCCATCGCAGCGTGCGAGCCGGAGGTGACGTCCAGCCTCGACGAGGTTGTAGTCACCGTCCCGACCGGGCGCCTCCTGACGGCGTGCGAGACGCTGCGACAGGACCCTGGTCTCAGCTTCGACTACCTCCGGTGCTTGTCGGTAGTCGACTATGAGGAGTCGTTGCAGGTGGTCTACCACCTCTGGTCGCGGGAGCACAGGCACAAGCTCACGCTCAAGACGGACGTGCCGAACGACGCCCCGGTGGCGCCGACGGTGACGGGCGTCTGGCCTGGGGCCGACTGGTTCGAGCGCGAGGCGCACGACCTGTTTGGCGTGGAATTCGAGGGACACCCGGACCTGAAGCCGCTCCTACTGTGGGAGGGGTTTGAGGGGTACCCTGGACGCAAGTCCTACCCCTTCAACGAGTACACCGAGTGGTGAGGGGGCGCGCCATTGCTGCGATGAAGGCCGGCCCGCGACTCGGCGGTGGCCGGCCCTGGAGAGCCGCCCGTTCGGTCCTGGAGGCCGCGAGTTGACCGAAGCGCACCAGCTCGAGTCCCTGGACATCATGATCAACATGGGTCCGCAGCACCCCTCTACCCATGGCGTCTTCCGCATGGTCCTGTGGGTGGACGGCGAGCGGATCGTGGAAGTCGCGCCCCACATCGGCTATCTGCATCGCGGCACCGAGAAGCTGTGCGAGGGCGAGCTCTACCCGCAGATCGTCACCCTCTTCGACCGGCTCGACTACCTCGCCAACTTCAACAACGAGTGGGCGTTCTGCCTGGCGGTCGAGAAGCTCATGGGGATCACGGTCCCGGAGCGCGCCGAGTACGTGCGCGTCATCCTCTGCGAGCTGAATCGCATCGCCAGCCACTTTCTCTTCTACGGCACCATGGGCCTTGACGCCGGGGCGATCACCCCCATCCTCTACGGATTCCGGGAGCGGGAGAAGATCCAGGAGTACTACCAGACCGTCAGCGGCGCGCGCATGATGCACAACTACATCAACATCGGTGGGCTCCGAGGCGACCTTCCGGACGATTTCGCGTCGCGAACAGCCGCCCTGCTCGACTCCCTGGAGCCGGCCATCGAGGAGTGCGACCGCCTCCTCACTCAGAACGAGGTATTCGTGGCCCGGACCCGGGGAGTCGGCGTCATCTCTGGCCAGGACGCTCTGGATTCCGGGCTGACCGGGCCGAGCCTGCGGGCCTCGGGGGTGGCCGACGACATCCGCGTGGTCGAGCCGTACTCCGTGTACGACCGGTTCGACTTCGACATCCCCATCGGCCATGCCGGCGACACGTGGGACCGGTACGCAGTGCGCGTGGAGGAGATGCGGCAGTCGGCGCGCATCGTGCGGCAGGCCCTCGATCAGCTTCCAGACGGCGGTCCGGTGAAGGCCATCGGGATTCGCCAGATCCCCCGCCCCCCGAAGGGCGAGGTGTACGTCCGCGTCGAGAACCCGCGCGGCGATCTCGGGGTCTACATCGTCAGCGACGGCGGCGAACGGCCGTACCGCGTCAAGGTGCGCCCGCCCTCTTTCGCCAACCTCCAGTCACTCCGACAGATGGTTCGTGGCTCGTACATCGCCGACGCGGTGATGATCCTCGGCTCCCTCGATATCGTGCTGGGGGAAGTGGACCGGTGAGGGTCGTGCTGGGGCTTCTGGGCGCTGGGATCGCGATTGTCGCCATCGTGGCATTCGGCTTTCTCTTCGGCGGGCTCGACTTGCTCTGGGTCGGCCTGGGGATCTCGGCGCTCTTCACGTTCCTAGCGGTGACCGTGCTCGCGCTCACGTGGCTGGAGCGAAAGACCCTTGGGCGCATCCAGATGCGCATGGGCCCGATGCGGGTGGGGCCTTTCGGCGTGATCCAGCCGATCGCGGACGCCATCAAGCTGCTGACCAAGGAGGACATCCTGCCCTCCTGGACCGACCGGGTCGTGTACTGGGTGGCGCCCCTGGCCCTGTTCGTCC
>CAYTEC010000082.1:5502-7452 GCA_964436745.1 uncultured Dehalococcoidia bacterium
GATGGAGCTGGGGTTGCTCTACGTCCTGGCGTTCTCCGCGATTGCCATCCTGGGGCTCATCATGGCGGGCTGGGGCTCGGCCAACAAGTACGCCGTCCTGGGCGGTCTTCGGTCGGCAGCCCAGCTTGTCAGCTACGAGATCCCCCTCATCGTCGTGGCCCTGTCCATCGCGGCGCTGGCGGACTCTCTGAACCTGGTGACCATCGTTGAGATGGGGTCGCCGGTGCCCTTCGCTGTCCTGCAGCCGCTGGGGTTCGTCATCTTCGTCATTGCAGGGCTGGCGGAGGTGGGACGCACCCCCTTCGACATCTACCATGCCGAATCGGAGGTCGTGGGCGGGCCATTCGTCGAGTACAGCGGCGCCCACTGGACGATCTTCTACTTCGCGGAGTACATCAACACCTTCTTGCTGGCCACCCTGGTCACGCTGCTCTTCCTGGGCGGGTGGTCAGGCCCGTTGCTTCCGGGCGTGGTGTGGTTCATGGTGAAGGCCTACGCGGTGGTCATGATGGTCTTCTGGTTCCGGGGCACATTCCCGCGGATGCGCGTGGACCAGCTCATGGCGCTCGGATGGAAGGTGCTCGTGCCGCTGTCGTTCCTGAACCTGATGCTGACGACCGCCTCGATGTTCTACGGCTGGCCAAGGTGGGTCATGGCCGCCATTGGACTAGGAGCGCTGGTGGGGGTGGTGGGCTGGTGGCGAGTGGCAACGTCCCGGTCCAGGCCGACGATCAGCATGATCCCGGCCCGGGAGGTGCGGCGTGCTTGAGGCCGCGAAGGGCATCCTGATGACGGTGAAGACGGCGCTGCGCAAGCCGGTGACGATCCAGTACCCAAAGCAGCACGCCCCGATCCCCGACCGCTACATGGGGTTTCCCGCCCTCACTTGGGACCACGAGGTGGGCGAGCCGTACTGCGTTGGGTGCATGGTGTGCGTCCGCAACTGCCCCACCCAGTGCATGTCCGGCACCATGATGGACAACCCTCTCCGAGCCGAGGGGAAGAGCACCCGCCGCAAGATGGTCCAGACGTTCGAGATCAACCTGAGCCGATGCATCCTTTGCAGGATATGCGTGGAGGTCTGCAACTTCGACGCGATCGAGATGAGCCACGAGCACGAGATCAGCACCTTCACTCGAGGCGGCCGTCGAGTGGACCTCCCGCTGCTGCTGGAGATGGGCCGGAAGTACCAGCGGGGATCCGCATGGCAGCCGCCGAGCAAGAAGGCCAAGGCCCCGGCGACCGCCCGGCCCGCGACCGACGCGGCCCCAGCAGCGGAAGCAGCGGCGGAGGCGCCCGAGGCGGAGGAGGAGACCACATGAGCGCGGAAGCGGTGGCTTTCGCCTTCCTGGCGGCCCTCGTCCTGGGCGGGGGGCTGGGGGTCGTCACGTCGCGCAACGTCGCCCACGCGGCGCTCTTCCTGCTGGTGAGCTTGGCCGCGGTGGCGGGGATCTTCGTGCTGCTGGTGGCGGAGTTCCTGGCGTTGGTGCAGATCCTCGTCTACGGCGGCGCCGTAGTCATCGTGCTCGTATTTGCCCTCATGCTGACGCGGCTGGAGGAGTTTTCCCGCGTCCGCGACAACGCCCAGCGACCCCTGGCGATCGTGGCCGCCCTGGCGGTGATGGGTGCGCTGGCGGGGGCGTTCCTGACGGACCGCCCGGACACGCAGGCGCTCGAGGGACAGGGCCTGGCGGAGCTAGGGCGCGAGCTGTTCACGAACTGGGTGGTGCCGTTCGAGATCGCGTCGCTGGTGCTGCTGGTCGCGCTGATCGGGGCGGTCCTCATGGCCCGCGATGGGGACGGGGAGTGAAGCGGTGACCACCGCACGTATTTCCCGCCCACCCGCCCGTACCAGTGTGAGGGGCGAAGCCCCTCACACTCCCTCAGGGACGCGCGGGGCGCTGGATCGTCAGAAGCGTAGAGGACGAATCGTGGCGACGGGAGTAGTGT
>CAYTEC010000083.1:0-7332 GCA_964436745.1 uncultured Dehalococcoidia bacterium
GGGAACGGGTTGCCGGGCCCGCGCAGCCACCGCGCGACCATGCTGTCGTAGAGCGCCACGTGGCCAAACGCTTTCGCGGCGAGACCCCGCCGCTCGTCCGCGGTGAACGAGCCGCCCGCAACCCTATCGGCGACCCAGCCGTAGTCCGCCGGGTCCACGACGACCACGACGGACGGGTGGTTCTTGGCGGCGGAGCGAAGCATCGTCGGCCCGCCGATATCGATGTTCTCCAGCACCTCCTGCCCAGTCACGTCGGGTCGGGAGATCGTGGCCTCAAATGGGTACAGGTTCCCGACCACGAAGTCGATGGTGCCGAAGCCGTGACGCTCCAGCGTCGCCAGGTCGTCCGCGACATCGCGACGGGCCAGGAGACCGCCGTGGACCGCAGGGTGGAGGGTCTTGACGCGCCCGTCCATTATCTCCGGGAAGCCCGTGAGCTCCGAGATTTGCTGAACGCGCAGGCCCTCGGCGCTCAGGGCGGCGTGGGTCCCGCCGGTGCTGACGAGCTCGACGCCGGCGGCGTCCAAGGCTCGGGCCAGGTCCACGAGACCGGTCTTATCGAATACGCTGAGCAGTGCCTTCACGGCAGTCTCCAGTGTCAAAGCGCGCCGCGCGCGCCGTCTTGTCGCTCCCCGACTCGGTCGGGGCTCCACCTTGCCCAGGGACCTACGCCAGCGTCACTCGCTCGCTGCCTTCGACGGAGATCACCTCGCCCGCTACCCACGCGTCGGGGATCGCCTCAAGGACCGCGGGCACGTCGTCCCGAGCGACCGCCAGAACCATCCCGACCCCCATGTTGAAGACGCGAAACATCTCGCGGTCGCCGATCTCGCCCCACTCCCGCACCAGCCGAAAGATGGCTGGGGGCGTCCACGTGGCGGTATCGAACCTGGCGCCCAGGCCATCGGGCAGGACCCGCGGCACGTTCTCCAGCAACCCGCCGCCGGTGATGTGGGCCATCGCCTTCAGCCGGTCCATCACCGGCTCCAGGACGCGGACGTAGCCACGGTGGGGCGTCAGCAGCGTCTCGCCCAGGTTGGCGTCCAGGCCCGGGAAGCTCTCGGCGAGGACCGCCGGATTGTCGTCGATATTGAAGAGGCGGCGGACCAGGGAGAATCCGTTGGTGTGGAGCCCGCTGGAGGGCACGCCAAGGAGGGTATCGCCGGCGCGGACCGACTCGCCGTCGATGAGCCGGTCGCGCTCCACGGCCCCCACCACGAAGCCCACTAGGTCCAGGTTGCCAGGGCGGTAGAGGCCGGGCAGCTCAGCCGTCTCGCCCCCCACCAGCGCGCATCCAATCTCCCGGCAGGCGCGAACCATGCCGGACATCAGCGCCTCGGCTGTCGCGGGGGAGATCTCGCCCATGCCGATATAGTCGAGGAAGAAGAGGGGGGCGGCGCCGCACGTCAGGATGTCGTTGACGCAGTGGTTGACGAGATCCTCGCCGACTGTGTCGTAGCGGCCCATGAGGGCAGCGATACGGAGCTTGGTGCCGACGTTGTCGATGTGCGAGACGAGCACCGGGTCCCGGTATCCGGTTGGGCGGAAGAGGGAGCCGAAGCCGCCGATGTCGCCCAGCACGCCGCTCGTGAATGTGGAGCGGGCCTGGTCGGCGATGCGACGCTTGGCCTCGTTGGCCGCGTCTATGTCCACCCCGGCGGCGCGGTACGCCTCACCCGTCATCGGGCGGCGCCCGGGTCGTGGCGTCGGGAGGCTGGCGCGGGGAACGGGCCGGCGAGGGGCATACTACACCTGCTCGAGGGAGAGCTTTTCCATCGCTAGCTGAACATCGATGGGGTAGCGCCCGGTGAAGCACGCCGCGCAGTAGGAGTCGGGGCGGTTGGCGATCGCCTTGAAGAGGCCCTCGACGCTCAGGTAGCCGAGGGAATCCGCGTCTATGGTCCGGCGGATCTGCTCGATCGACATACGAGCCGCGATGAGTTCCCGATACGTGGCCATGTCCACGCCGAAGTGGCACGGGGCGATGATCGGCGGCGCTCCCACTCGCCAGTGGACCTCCGTGGCCCCGGCCCATCGGAGCAGCTTCACCACGTGGGGGGTTGTGGTGCCCCGGACGATGCTGTCGTCCACCACCACCACACGCTTGCCGTTGAGCACCTCCGGCAGGGGGTTGAACTTGAGCCGCACTCCCTGCTCGCGAAGGCGCTGGTCCGGCTGAATGAAGGTCCGCCCCACGTATCGGTTCCGGATGAGGCCTTCCTGGTACGGGATGCCGGACTCCTGTGCGTAGCCCACGCCGGCAGCTGTGGCCGAGTCCGGCACCGCCATCACCAGGTCCGCGTCCACCGGGTGCTCGCGGGCGATCTGGCGGCCCATCTCTTGGCGCGCCAGGTGCACCAGCCGGCCATCCAGGATGCTGTCCGGCCGGGAGAAATAGATGTACTCGAACGAGCACAGGGCCTGTTGGCCCCGGTTGCCGTTGTGGATTGTCCGAAGGCCCTCACCGTCGATCAGGATGGCCTCCCCCGGGTCGAGCTCCCGGAGGAATCGGGCGCCGATATGGTCCAGGGCACACGATTCGGAAGCGATGACCCAGCCGCTGCCGAGCTCGCCGATGCAAAGGGGCCGCAGCCCGAGGGGGTCCCGCATGGCCAGCAGACCGTCCGGCAGCAGCACTACCTGGGCGTAGGCGCCCTGGAGCCGTCGCATGATGTAGGCGACCCGCTGCCCCCAGTCCTCTCCCGGGGCATTGGCCAGCAGCTGAACGATCACCTCGGAGTCGGTGGAAGTCGAGAAGCGGCACCCGAACTCGGCGAGCTCCTGCCGCAGGGGGAGGGCGTTGATCACGTTCCCGTTGTGGGCCAGCGCCAAGGGCCCGTGAAGGCCGTCGACGATGAGCGGCTGGACGTTGCCCTCCACGCTCGAGCCCGTGGTGGAGTAGCGGGTGTGGCCGATGGCAATGTGGCCGGGAAGGCGGTGGAGGTCGGCTTCGTGGAAGGCCTGGGCCACCAGGCCCATGCCGGTCTGGAGCGAGAGCCTCTGTCCGTCGGCGGTGGCGATGCCGGCGCTCTCTTGACCACGATGCTGGAGCGCATAGAGGCCGAAGAACGCGATGCGGGCGACATCCTCCTCGGGGGCGTACACCCCGACCACTCCACAGGCCTCCCGAGGCGGCTCAGCCACGCGCCCTCCTCTGCTCCAGGGTGGTGCCATGGCTGGTCCGGCACGCTACCGCATTATAGGCTTGGGCTGGGGGAGCGTCAATCGCGCCCGGTCACCCTGACGGAGCGTCGTCTGGGGGTGGACCGTGCCCAGCGGGCGCCTCTCCCAGCCCCGCGTCCGGCTCCCTCCATGTGCTACCATGCGCCGGAGCCAACCACTGGAATCGGAGACGCCCGTGCGACCGCTCAGGCTGCGCCTCTCGAACTTCCTCAGCTACCGGGGCATGACCGAGCTTGACCTGCGGCAGGTCCACGTGGCGTGCCTGTGCGGCGACAACGGCCACGGTAAGTCGGCCCTGCTCGACGCCATCACCTGGACCCTCTGGGGCTGGGCCCGCGGCCGCCGCTATGGCCAGGGCGGGGCCTCCCACGACGAGCTGGTACACCAGGGCCAGACGGATATGGAGGTCGAGCTAGAGTTCGAGGCCGACGGCGCCGCGTACAGGGTGGTCCGCAAGTACTCCCGGGGGACCCGCGGCCGGAGCTCCGCCATCCTCCTGGATCTCCAGAGCCCCAGGGAGGCCGGCCTCCAGCCCGCGGAATCGACCTCGGGCGTGGCGGACCCGCCGGCCCAGCCGTCCTTGGACAGCGCGCCCGAGTCGACGGAATCGCACGAGAAGCGCTACCGCTCCCTCGCCGGGGGCGCGGTGGCCGAAACCGAGCACCAGCTCCGCCGCCTCCTGCGGATGGACTACGAGACGTTCGTCAGCAGCGCCTTCCTCCTCCAGGGCCACGACGACCGGTTCACCACCAGCACGCCCGCCCGCCGAAAGGAGACGCTCGCCGAGATTCTGGGCTTGGGGCTCTACGAGCGGCTGGAGGAGCGGGCAAAGGAGCGTGTCCGCCGCCACGACGCCCTCCTCGACCGCACGCGCGCGGACATGGAGCGGCTGGAGGCCGAGGTGGCCCGAGGCGCTGAGCATCGAGAGGCCCTGGCCGCCGCCGATGCCGCCCTGCTCGAGATCGCTCCCCGCCTCGACGCGCTGGACCGCGACCTGCAGGACGCTCGCCGCACCGCCCACGCCCTTGAGCTCCGGCAGCAGGAGGTCGATGGGCTCCGGGACGGAGCCGAGCGCAGCCGTGGCGAGGCACAAAGGTTGGAGGCGCAGGCCGACGCCGCGCGGGTCAGGGCGGCGTCACACCTGGATGCCTTCTCCCGCCGGGTCGAGGCCGAGGAGGGCGAGGCCCGGCTCGCGGAAGCCCGCGACCGCCTCCGCGCCCTGGAGGATGCCCAGGGCCGCCACGCCGAGCTGACCCAGGCCCACCTCACGCTGGGCCACGCCGTGGACGCGGCTCGCCAGGGACTCGACGCCGAGTGGTCCGGCCTGCGAGATCGGGCTGAAGGGGAGCTCGCGCCCCGCGCGGGACGCACGGCGGAGGTACAGCGCTTACTGGAGGCCACGGCCCGCGGGCTCGCCGACCTGGACGAAGAGGCCGTCCAGGCGAGGGCGTTGCGCGAAGAACTTGAGGGCATGGTCCGCGAATCGGAACTGCTTGGGAGCGAGAACGACCGGCTGCGGCGAGAGATGGGGGAGCTGCGAGAGCGGTTCGACATGCTGGTTCCGGGCGAAACCAGCTGCCCGCTTTGCGGCAGCCACCTGGGGACCGAGGGGTTCGAGCACGTTCGGCTAGAGACGGAGGCCGAGGGGGTTCGCCTCAGAGAGCAGTACCGCACCAACGAGGCCCGGATGCGGGAGTCGGCCCCCCAGAGCACTCAGGTCCGCGAGGCCGTCGCGCTTGCCGAGGAGCGGGTGGAGGACGGCCGCGGGCGGCTCCTTGCCGAGCGGGGCGCCCTGACCAGGGAGCTGGAGGAGTGCCGCCGCGCCGCAGTGGAGCTAGCCGGCGCGAGGGAGCGGCTCGGCGCTGTGCGAGACCGGCTGGACCGGGAGGACTATGCCCACGATGAGCGTAGCCGGCTGACGGACCTCCAGCGGCAGATGGACGCTCTGGGCTACGAGCCTGAGCGCCATCGTCAGGCCAGGGCCCTCGTATCTGACCTGGACGCGTTCGCGGACTTCGCTCGGCGGGTTCGGGAAGCAGCCGAGCGGCTGCCTCAGGAGGAGGCAGCGCTGGCGGACCTTGAGGTTGTCCTGGAGAGCCGCCGGCGCGACATCGTAGCCGCGGAGGGCCGCGTCACGGCGCTGCTCAAGGAGCTGTACGAGGCGCCGGCGGTGCTCAGGCGGGCGGACGACCTCGCGGCCGAGCATCGCCGCCTGGACGACGAGCGGATCCGCCTCCAGGGGGAGGCCAGCCTGCGCTCGGCAAGGCTGCAGGACGTCGCGCGGGCAGCGACGGAAGCGGAGGGACGCCGCGAGGCGGAGCGGGCACACCAGGAGGGGGCCGCCACCTACCGGCTTCTGGCGGAGGCCTTCGGGAAGCGCGGGGTGCAGGCGCTCCTCATCGAGGAGGCCCTTCCCGAGCTGGAGACCGAGGCCAACGGCCTCCTGGCCCGCCTCACGGAGAACCGGATGCACCTCACTCTGGAATCGCAGAAGCAGAACCGGCGAGGCATGGACGTGGAGACGCTGGAGGTCCGCATCGCGGACGAGCTGGGCACCCGCGTCTACGAACTCTTCAGCGGCGGCGAGGCGTTCCGCATCAACTTCGCCCTCCGCGTAGCCCTGGCCAAGCTCCTGGCCTCCCGCGCCGGCGCCCCGCTGCGCACTCTCCTCCTGGACGAGGGGTTCGGCACCCAGGACGCCGCCGGACGCGACCGTCTAGTGGACGCCATCCGCGCCATCCAGGACGAGTTCGACCTGATCCTGGTCATCACCCACATTGAGGAGCTCAAGGACTCTTTCCCGGTGCGCATTGAGGTCACCAAGGGGGACGACGGGTCCGCCTTGGCGGTGGTATGGTCCTAGCGGAGGCACGGGCGCGCACCGTTGGAATTTGAGATCCATATGGGTGCCCCTTGCGGCTAACAGCCCCAGTGGCCTGCCCCCTGAGAACTAGTCTAGGAGTAATGTGAGACCTGGACAGGAAGCGGGGATGCATGGCGAGACAGCGGCGGTCGGCCGAGGAGATCATTACCAAGCTCTGGGAGGCTGAAGTGGGCCTGCACAGGATGAGACCGTCGGACTGGCATGCGGGCAGCTGGTGGTGAGCGAGCAGACCTTCTACCGGTGGCGTCGGGAGTACGGCGGACTGCGGATGGACCAGGCGAAGCGTCTCAAGCAGTCGGAAGCATAGAGCACTCGGATACGGCTCTCCGTATCCGAGATGACCCTGGACAATCAGATCCTCGAGCAGGTGGCCAAGGGGGAGGCGAGTTTCCGCAGGAGTTTGAAGGGAGTGCGACCGCGGTGAACGCTGCCTCCGTTGCCTGGCGGCCGCTAACTCACGACGCCGAGAGATAAGTTTGTAAGCCCGATGAAATCCTTGACGGAGATCGTGGATGCTGCTACCATCACCGTCGTACTTGACGACGGGTTCTTTGGAGACTCGCAGCCCAATGTAGAAGGTTTCGGAAGGTTTTGTTGGAGGTGGCTATTATGGTATACAAGAGGCTGCTCTCCGTTCTGTCGGGGGGCCGTAGCCTACTCTTGCTATCGGCCCTGACACTGCCGATTGTGGTTGGCTGCAGTGGAGAAGAACAATACAAGATTGGTATCAGCCAGGTAGTTACTCATCCAGCGCTTGATGCCACTCGCGAGGGCGTTATCGCCGGTATGGCCGAGGCAGGCTACATTGAGGGTGAAAACGTCGAGTTCGACTACCAGACTAGCGAAGGCGATTCGTCACTGGTTGCGTCGATAGCCCAAAGATTCGTCTCAGAACCCAAGGATGCCATTGTCACCATAGCCACGCCAGATAGTCAGGCCACAGTCTCGGCAGTGGAGGGCACCGACATACCGGTCATCTTCTCTGCGATTACCGACCCTGTAGGAGCCGGACTCGTGCAGGACTGGAAATCCCATGCTGGTGAGAATGTCACCGGTGTGAGTGATATGATCGTGGTTAGTGATGACGTCGAACTCATCCGCGAGATCATCCCTGACCTGAAGACATTGGGGACGGTATACAACGCAGGTGAGGACAATTCTGTTTTTCTCACGTCTAAGTTGCACGAAGCTGCCGATGACCTTGGCATCACAATCGTGGAAGCCACTGTCTCCACTACCGCTGACGTCCTTTCCGCATCCCAGTC
>CAYTEC010000084.1:0-7320 GCA_964436745.1 uncultured Dehalococcoidia bacterium
GGATGCAGACAAAGCCGTTCGCACTCCTGTTGGTCGGCGTTCTGGTGCTGGGAGGGAGCCTCATTGGGGCCTTTGCCGGCGGCGTGGCCGTGGGCAAGGGTCGAGTGGACGAGTCTGCCCAGGCCGTCCTCCAGTCCGCGCAGGCCACACCGATCCCTGGGCTCCTGTCCGATGGTGAGATCAGCGAGGAGCAGCTTGAGCAGATCCGCCAGCGCTTCCAGGACGCGCGGCTGGGCGATGGGGGGGCCGGTTTCGGCGGCGGGGGTGCGGGGTTCGAAGGCCGCGGCGGGCTGTCGGGTACCGTGGAAGGAATCGAGGGCAGCACAGTGACGGTCAACACGTCCCAGGGGCCGGTCCAGGCCACGGTGGGTGAGGATACGGTCATTCAGATGTTCGCCCAGGGAACGTTGGGAGATCTCAGCGCGGGAGCAACCGTTACGGTGATCGGCCCGACGGGGGAAGACGGGACGGTCGATGCTCAGTCAATCATCATCCTGCCTGAGGGCGGCGCGGGCTTGTTCGGCGGAGGGTTCTCTGCCGGGGATCGCTTCCGACCTGGCGGACAGTAGAGGACGAGCAGAGCAGGTACCTGCGACCGCAATCGACCGGCGGGGGTTCATGCCGTCGCTACCGAGCCTCCGTTGAGGCGGGGGCCGCTGCCTTGCCCGCGTACTACCCGCCCGCCCCTGCGCTTGCAGCTTGGAGCCCAGTCAGCTATTCCCAGGCCGGTCGCACAACGACCGGCTCTTCCCGACCTCGTCCCTGGCTCACCCCTCGAACCGGCTGAGGACCAGGCTGGCGTTCTGTCCTCCGAAGCCGAAGCTGTTGGTCAGCGCTACCCGCGTTTCCTGTTGACGCGCCACGTTGGGCACGTAGTCCAGGTCGCACGCGGGGTCCGGTGTTTCGTAGTTGATGGTGGGGTGGATGGTCCCGGTGGCGATCGTCTTGACGGTCGCTACCGCCTCCACGGCCCCTGACGCTCCCATCGAGTGGCCGGTCATCGATTTGGTGGAGCTGATCGGGACATGGTAGGCTCGCTTGCCGAGCGCCGTCTTGATCGCCATCGTCTCGGTGACATCGTTGAGGGGAGTCGACGTGCCGTGGGCGTTGATGTAATCGATGTCTTCCGGGGCGACGCCGGCGTCCTCCATGGCCCAGGCCACCGCCCGGGCCGCCCCCGCGCCGTCCTCGTCGGGCATCACGGGGTGGTAGGCGTCGGAGGAAACGCCGTAGCCGATGATCTCCGCGTAGACGCGCGCCCCGCGCTCCAACGCATGCTCCAGGTCCTCCAGCACCAGCACGGCGGCGCCCTCCGCGGGGACGAAGCCGTCTCGGTTCATGTCAAAGGGGCGGCTGGCTCGCTCGGGTTCCTCGTTCCTGGTCGATAGTGCCTTGATGACGCAGAACCCCCCCAGCGAGAGGTGGGTGATGCCGGCTTCCGTGCCGCCCGCGAAGATCATTCTGGACCGACCCCATCGGATGACCTCTGCGGCATCGCCGATGGCCTGGGTGCCGGCGGCGCAGGCGGTGATCACCGTGGATGAGTAGCCCTTGAGTCCCAGGAGCCGGCTGACGTTGGCGGCGGCCATGTTCGGGAGGACCATGGGGATGAAGCGGGGAGAGACCCGCATGCCGCCCTTGCTGATCATCACGCGGCACTGCTCTTCCGTGGTGGGAAGGCCGCCGTAGCCATTGCCCAGGATGACCCCGGCGCGGTCCGCTTCCTTCCCCGTGAGGTCCAGCCCCGCGTCTGCCTTCGCCTGAAGCGCCGCCGCCACGGCAAGCTGGCTGAAGCGGGCCATCTTACGGGCCTCCTGGCGGTCCATGTACCGGTCCGGGTCAAACCCGCGCACCTCGCCGGCCATCCGACAGGTGTACCCGGTGGGGTCGCACTGGGTCATCGGGCCGATTCCGGAGCGCCCCTCTATCAGGTTGTTCCAATACTCGTCAACCGTCTCACCCAGAGAGGTCATCACCCCCATCCCCGTGATCACCACGCGGCGTCGGCTCATCTCCACGGGTTCACCGTACCCTTCGTGCTGCTACTCGCGAGGCTGTTCGTAGATCTCCGGGGGGATGCCCAACACGCGCTCCCGCGCTTCCGCCGCCGTGAACAGGGAGCCGGTTACGAGAACCAGGTCGTCCGGGCCGGCCGTCCGCAGCGCCAGGTCCAGCCCCTCGGCGACGGTGCCAGCGACTCGCGCGGGGGCCGAGGTCGCGGCGAAGGCTTCGACCACCGTCTCCGGCGGGACCGCGCGGGGGTGCCGAGAGTGGGTCGCGATGACGGTGGCGGGCGAGACGGCGGCGGCCTCTTGGGCCATCGACTCCAGGTCGTGGCCCCAGGAACACCCGTAGACGAGGATACACCGCCGCTCCGGGAAATGGTACCTTACCGCTTCCACCAGGCGGCCCATCGAGTAGGGATTGTGCGCGCCGTCCGCCACCACCAGGGGCGAGCGCTGGAGCACCTCCAGTCGGCACGGCCACTCGACCCCTGCCAGGCCGTCGGCCACCCCCTCAAGCGGGATGCGCGCGCCGGTGTCCGCCAGGGCGTCCAGAGCCGCCACGGCGCAAGCAGCGTTCTCCGCCTGGTGAGCGCCCAGGAGTGGGATGTGGACCTGCAGCGCTCCCCGTGGCCCCTCGATGGACAGCGACTGTCCTCGGAGGTTCCAGGACTGGACCGACCAAGCGTACTGGTCGGCCACGCTCACCAGACGGGCGCCACGCTCGCGGCAGGCCTCCGCGACGATCTCCAGGACCCCAGGCGGCTGCGGCGCGACGATGACAGCCGCTCCCGGCTTGACGATCCCCGCCTTGTCCCGCGCGATCTGCTCCACTGTGTCCCCCAGGATCGCGGTGTGGTCCAGGCTGATGGACGTGAGGACGCACACCCGTGTCCGCTCGACCACGTTGGTTGCGTCCAGCGTGCCGCCCAGCCCCACCTCCAGCACCTGCCAGTCCAGCCCCTCCCGCGCGAAGTGGTGGAACGCCATCGCCGTCAGGAGCTCGAAGAAGCTGACCCCCTCGTCGCTCCCCGGGCGGCCGGTCGACTCCACCGCGGGCCATAGCCGCTCCACGTTGTCGGCGAAGGTCTGCTCGTCGACGGGCCGGCCGTCGACCCGGACGCGCTCGCGGACGGTGTGGAGGTGGGGCGAGGTGTAGAGCCCCACGCGATGGCCGCTGTGCCGTAGCGCCGAGGCGATCATGGCCGCGGTGCTCCCCTTGCCCTTAGTGCCGGTCACATGGACCGTGGGGACCTGCAGGTGCGGGTTTCCCAGCCGCTCCAGGAGTGCCGTGACGCGCGACAGATCGTAGCGGTGGCGGGCGGCGCGGGGGGCCGCCATCCGCTCGAAGTCGGTCAGACTGAAGAGGCGGCGCAGGGCGTTTGCGTAGTCCATGCTCGGAACCTTCCGTGCGACCGGGGTTCGAGGCTCACCCCGCGGAAGCTGGGCTGGGGGTGCTCCATTGTAGCCGCTGGCGGGGCCACGGAAAACCCTGGGCAGGTTGAGGGGCCATGGTCCGAACCTGTTTGACGGCCTTGGGGCGCGCTGCTACCATGAATTGTTGGCGCGACGAAGCTGCGGGCGTTACCGACGATGGGTCATCAAGCGAGGGTCTGCGCGTGTCGTACATCCAGGGTCTGCGCTGTCGGGAGTGTGGGCGGGACTACCCCGCCGATCCCCTCAACGTGTGCGATTTCTGCTTCGGGCCGTTGGAGGTCGTCTACGACTACGAGGCCATCGGTCGGGTTCTGAGTCGTGAAAGTATTCAGAAGGGCCCCCAAACCATCTGGCGATATCGGGAGCTCCTGCCGGTGGACAGCGCTGAGCCGGTGGACCTGGGGACGGGGTTCACGCCCCTCATACGCGCCCACAACCTGGGCCGCGCTCTGGGACTCGACGAGCTATACGTGAAGAACGACTCGGTCAATCCAACCTTTTCGTTCAAGGACCGGGTGGTCAGCGTGGCATGCACGCGGGCCCGCGAGTTCGAGTTCGACACGATCGCGTGCGCCTCCACGGGCAACCTGGCGGGCGCGGTCGCCGCCCACGCCGCCAAGGCAGGAATGCGCGCCTTCATCTTCATTCCAGAGGACCTGGAGCGGGGCAAGATCGTCGGCGCCGCCATATACGGCCCCACGCTGGTTACGGTGAAGGGCGGCTACGACGAGGTGAACCGCCTCTGCAGCGAGCTGGCCGACAGCTACGCGTGGGCGTTCGTGAACATCAACATGCGGCCCTACTACGCGGAGGGGAGCAAAACCCTGGGCTACGAGGTCGCGGAGCAGCTTGGCTGGCAGGCCCCCGCCCACTGCGTGGTGCCGCTCGCCTCCGGCGCCCTCTTCACCAAGATCTGGAAGGGGCTGCACGAATTTGCGTCCCTGGGCCTCATCCCGGAGGTCCGCACGAGGATGCACATCACCCAGCCGGCCGGCAACTCACCGATCGTGAAGGCCTTCGAGGCGGACGAGACTCGCGTGCGTCCCGTCAAGCCGAACACCATCGCCAAGTCGCTGGCCATCGGCAACCCGGCGGACGGCCTCTACGCGCTCCAGACGGTCCGAGAATCGTCGGGGGCCGCCACTGCGGTGCCGGAGGACGACATCGTGAACGGGATCAAGCTGCTGGCGCAGACCGAGGGGATCTTCACCGAGACCGCGGGGGGCGTGGCCATCTCCGGCCTCAAGCGGCTGGTGGAACGGGGAGCGATCAAGCGCGACGAGCCCACCGTCGTATTCGTCACGGGCAACGGACTCAAGACGCTGGAGGCGGTGGAGGACGTGGCGCAGCCGATCAGCATCGCCCCAACAATCGCCTCCTTCGAGGAAGCGCTTGGCGGGGCATAGGCAGGAGTGGCAGGTGGCGCTATGGCAAAGCTGCGGGTGACCTTCACGTTTCCCGCGAACCTGGTTCCCCGCCCGGTGATCTGGGAGGTGAGCCAGAAGTACCCCCTGGTGACCAACATCCGCCGGGCGGAGGTTCGCGACGACTACGGCTGGGTGATGTTGGAGATAGACGGCGACGAGGACAAGATCCAGGAGGCGCTCGGCTGGGTGCGTTCGACCGGGGTCGAGGTGGACCTGGTCAGCGGAGACGTCGTGGAAGGCTAGCCCCCTCCGGTCGCGCCGGGGCGCGAGGGACGGGGACAAATGGAGCGAACGGGCGGGGCACCCCCGCTGGAGGTCGAGTCGATGGCTGTGAGCGTCAGGATCCCCGGCCCGCTACGGCGGGTCACCAACAATCAGGACAAGGTGGAGGTGGAGGCGGCGAATCTGGCCGACCTGGTGGCCGGTCTGGAGGAGCGGTTTCCGGGCATGAAGGAGCGGCTGCTGGACGAGGCCGGGCAGCTCCGCCACTTCATCAACTTCTACGTCAACGGGGAGGACGTCCAGTTCCTCCAAGGGTTGGAGACGGCGATCAACGCCGGCGACGAGGTGAGCATCGTCCCCGCGGTGGCCGGCGGCTAGCTAGCCCAGCGTCGCCTCGACGCTGAGGGTCACGTTGCCCTTCATCATCTGCGAGATGGGACATCCGTCCTTGGCTGCCTCGGCTGCGGACTGAAAGCCGGCGGCGTCGAGGCCGGGGACCGTCCCCACGACCTTGAGCGCGCTGGAAACGACCTTCCAACCGCCGTCCACCTGCTCGAAGGTGACGGTGGCGTCGACCTCCAACTTGGCCGGTGGCGTGCCGCCGCGGCCAAGGCCCGCCGAGAGGGCCATCGAGAAGCAGCTGGCGTGCGCGGCCGCCACGAGCTCCTCGGGGCTGGTCGGGCCTCCGGGCTCCTCGGTCCTCGCCTTCCAGGACACGGAGAGGTCGCTGAACGCCTTGGACGTCGTCGCGCTGACCACGCCGCTGCCTGCGGCCAAGTCGCCGTTCCAAACAGCATGTGCTGAACGAGTTGCTGCCATCGGTCCTCCTGGTGCTGCGTGTCGGGCGGATGGGCCGGCGGCTCGGCGGAAGTAGAAGTATAGAAGTCGCTACGCGGGCGGTCAGCGGCAGGCCTTCCAGACCAGGGCTTCAGCGCCTTGAGACGCCGCTTACGGAGCTTCGCAACCTTCGGCGCGATGACTGCCTGGCGGCGCGCCAAGAGCCGCGACGTTCTTGGCGCACCCGCTCGCCCGGCTGGGCCGCGATGCGGCCTAGTTCCGTTGCAGGAAGCGGTGGAACTCCTCCTCTTCGATCATTCGCCGCTCCTTCAGGCACAGGATGGCGTATTGAATGAAGGTCCGCGCGAGGCCTGGGTAGGTCAGCGCGTCGGCGCCCAAGACGACGCGGGGCGGGTCGGAGAGCTCGACCGATATGCCCTGGGGGTTGTCGTGGCCCAGCTCGACGTGCACGGGCACGCCCACGCTTTCCTCGATGCGGCGCTCGATGCCGGCCAGGAACTCGGAGTCGTCCATTGCTCGCCTCTCGCCCAGGTCGTCGTGGAAGGCGCATCCGCCCCCCGCTGCTCTCAGTGTACCCGCGCGGCCGTGGGTGGGGAAGCGCCCGTGGGTACGATCACGACCGGGCCGCGGGGGTGTCCGGCGACGATATCCGGAGTATAATGTGGCCGCTTGAGGGGCTCCGCGCGGCGGCCCCGCGACCCCCGACCGGAGAGAGAAGCGAACGCGATGTTCATCGACATGCACTGCCACTCCGTCGCCTCCGACGACGCGCGCGCCACGGCCGAGGCGTATCTGAAGTGGATCCAGGTGCTGCGGAAGAAGGGCTACCAGGTGGACGGGGTGGTGCTGACCGAGCACCGGCAGTTCCACGGCGATGCCGACTACGCGGCGCTGGCGGAGCAGTATGGGGTCACGGTGCTGCGGGGGTCTGAGCTGGACACCCGGTACGGTCACGTGCTGGTGTACGGCGTCAACCAGAGCCTGCTCGACGCGTTCGACTTCTCCGACGTCCAGATGGACACCCAAGCGCTGCTCCGAGAGGCGCGCGCCAGCGGTGCGTTCGCCGTGCCCGCCCACCCCGGTCGCTTCGGCGTCGGCCTGGTCGAGCACATGGGCCGGGGCGCTTCGCTGGACGGTGTGGAAGTGATCGAGCTGCTGAACCACGGCAACCGCCCCGGCGAGGGCGAGCGGGCGGCCCTGATGGCTCACGAGATGGGGCTGCTGGGCATCGGCGGCAGCGACGCCCACTTCCCCAGCGCCGTGGGGGCCTGCCTCACCGAGTTCCTGGAGCCCATCGCCACCGAGGCGGAGCTCGTGGCCGCCCTCACCGAGGGCCGGTTCCGGGCGGTGCGCCTGGAGGATACGATGGCGTCCGGCCGCGACAGCGACTGGCACGCGAGTCAGCGGGCCGCTCGAGGAGCCAGGCCCTAGGG
>CAYTEC010000085.1:0-5884 GCA_964436745.1 uncultured Dehalococcoidia bacterium
TGGTGTCGGGCGTCCTCCTTGAGGGTCTCCAGGCTGTAGAAGCCCATGGGCTGCTGGTTGAAGATGGCGACGGTGAACTCCAGGGGGTGGTAGTGCTTCAGCCACGACATCTGGTACGCGGTGACGCCAAAGGCCACGGCGTGGGCCTCCGGAAACATGTAGTGGCCGTTGAACTTCTTGAAGATGCGCAAAGCGGTCTCGTCGTCGACGCCCTTCGTCGCGGCGCCTTCGCGGAACTGCTTCCAGTACTCGGCGATGAGGGGCTGGCCGTGCCTGCGGGTGAAGGCCCGCCGAAGGAGGTCGGCGTCCCGAGCGGAGAAGCCGGCCACGTCGATGGCGAGCTGGTTCACCTGGTCCTGGAAGAGGATGATGCCGAAGGTCCGACCCAGGGCACGCTCCTCCAGGGGGTGGTCGAAGTCCCAGGACGCCAGCCCCTGCCGCCGCCGGATGTACTGGGAAACCCCTGCGTTGGCCCCCACCCCCGGACGGACCGCCGCCACCTCGTGGGCCATATCCAGGAGGTTCCGCGGCCGGATGCGGGAGATGGTCTGCATCTGCGCCGCGCTCTCCACCTGGAAGATGCCGATGGTATCGGCCCGGCAGAGCATGTCGTACACGGCGGCGTCCTCGAAGTCGATGCGGGAGAGGTCCGGGGAGCGCCCGGTGCGCTCCTCCACCAGCCGAAGGGTGTCCTGCATCTGGGAGAGGGCACCCAGGGCCAGGAAGTCGATCTTCACGAACCCGGCGTCGTCTATCGAGTCCTTGTCCCAGTGGCAGACGTAGCGGCCGTCGATGGCCCCACGCTGGATGGGGACCTGGTCGATGAGGGGCGTCGAAGAGATAATCATGCCGCCGGGGTGCTGGGCCAGGTACTTCGGCAGGCCGTCGAGCTGGGCAGAGAGGTCGATCAGGTCCCGCCACACAGGGGCGTCCACCTTGTCACGGAAGTCCGGCAGAGCCAGCATCTCGTCGCGCAGATCGTCGGCCCCCCAGTGTTCCGCCCGCTTCGCCAGCTTGGCCACATCGTCGGCGGGCAGGCCCAGGGCCCGGCCCAGGTCGCGGACCGCGCCCCGCAGGTTGTAGGTGGACACCATGCCGGTGAGGGCCGCGTGGTCCCAGCCGTACTTGCGGTGGACCCGGGTGATGAGCTCCTCCCGAATGTCGCGGGGGAAGTCCAGATCGATGTCCGGCACGGCCCCCATATCCTCCTGGAGGAAGCGCTCCAGAGGGAGGTCGTACTGGAGGGGATCGATGTGGCTGAGGCCGATGAGGTAGCCCACCAGCATGGCGACGCTGGAGCCCCGGCCTCGGCCCGGAGGCGCCTCCTCGATGGGGACCTCCCGGTCCACCAGCCCCAGGTCCATCTGGACCTCCCGGGCGAGCTGGATGATGTCGTGGTAGATGAGGAAGAACCCGGCCAGGTCGTGCTTGGCGATGAGCCGGAACTCCTCCGCCATCCTGGTCCGCGCCCGCTCCGTGACCCGGCCGTAGCGGCGCACGGCGGCCTGGCGACAGAGGGCTTGCAGGTGGCTCAGGGGCGTCTCGCCCTCCGGCACGGGGTAGGAGGGGAAGCGGTAGCTCAGGTCCCGGCCCAGATCGAAAGCGCACCGCTCCGCTATCACCAGCGTATTCGCGATCGCCTCCGGGCAGTCCTTGAAGAGATACGCCATCTGCTCTGGAGACTTCATAAAGAACTCGGAGTTGGCGCGGCGCTCCCGGTGGGTCTCCTCCAGGCTGCCGCGCTGCCTGATGGCCACCAGGCAGTCCTGCAGGCGGCGTCGGTCCCGCCGATGGTAGTGGGCGTTGTTGGTGGCCACCACCCCCAGGTCCAGGTCCCGAGCCAGGCCCACGAGCCGGACGTTGCGCTCCGTATCGCCGTGGACAAGGTTCTGCTGGAGCTCGACGAAGTAGCCGTCCGGGCCGAACCACTCCCGGAACTGCCTCGCTATTTCTTTCGCCTCCCGGATCCTCCCCTCGGTCACCAGAGAGGCGAGCCTCCCCGACCGGCAGCCGGAGAGGGCGATGAGCCCCCTGGCGTGGGTGGCGAAGACCTCCGGGTCGATCCGCGGATGGCGCCGCTCGCTGAAGACGTGGGCGACGGAGAGGAGGCGGCAGAGGTTGGCGTAGCCCTCACTGGTCTCCACCAGCAGCGTGAGGTGGTGGCCGCCCTGGAGGGTCACCTCCGCCCCGATGACTGGCCGCACCCCCAGCCCACCGCACGTCCGGGCGAACTCCATCGCCCCGCAGAGGTTGTCGTGGTCGGTCAGGGCCAGCGCGGGATAGCCCAGTTCGGCGGCCCGCGCCGCCATCTCCTCGATGGAGGATGCGCCGTCCAGGAAGCTGTAGGAGCTGTGGCAGTGGAGCTCCGCGTAGCGAGTGGTCAGTCCCATACGTCACCGTTTTTCCAACCAACCAACCAGCCGACCCTTGATGAAGTGAGGGGCTTTGCCCCTCACACTCCCGGGGAATCCGAGAACGGGGGTCTGGGGGACACCCCCAGAAGAAGCCGTCCGGGTGGGCGGGTGGGACAGACTACGCAGTTGGCCCTAGCCATAGCCGCCCTGCTCGTACCATTGCCCGGTGACGTCGTCCCGGAAGAGGGTGAGCGGCTGCCCGTCCTCCAGGAGGACCCGGTAGTACGTGCGCGAGAGGGGTCGCTCCCGCCACCACTCGTCGTCGATTCGCCAGCGGTCCGCCGTGCGCGCCACCGCGACCCACCGTCGGTGGCGGCGACGGACGTGCGCGGGCCGCCCTGAATCGTCCTCACGCACCTGCAGGCGCGCCGGGGCATTCAGCGGACGTAGGGCATCAGAACCGACCGGCGCTCCGGTATCCTTGACCACGGCTCCATCTCCCGAAGCTTGTAGACCAGGGGCCGGCCCCCGTTGTGGGCCTCCATCTGCTGCACCGCGTCCCTGATCTGCTCTCTCCGGCGCACATCCGAGAACATGCTGCCCTGACGTCCAGCGTCTCCGGTGAGGCCGGAGAGGGTGAGGGTCAGGTCCTCCAGGGGGCCCGGAGGCGGGTGGTTGTCCAGGGCGTGCCTCACCACGAAGAGGGCGCGGTCTCGGTCGCCCACGGGCTCGCGAAAGGTGAGATGGCGCTGCCACGTGGAGCCCCGGAGCACCTGACCGGCCATGGTGCAGGCCCGAGCGAAGCGGCCGCGCATGACCGGCCTGCCGAACAGGCGTCCGAGAAGGATCTCCGCGGCCGTCAGGACCGGCCCCTGGTCCACAGTCGGCGCGGCGAAGGAGAGCGATTCGACCAGCAGGGGCTCGTGCGTCCGGGGCAGGAGCGGGCGGGAGTCGTGGCCGCGGGCCATTTCCCACATCCGCCTCCCCTCCGGGCCGAACTGGGCCTGCAGCGGCCCGATGCCCACCGAGGCCACCTGCCCCAGGGTGTGCAACCCAAAGTGGCGGAGCCGCACGCGCGTCTTCCAGGGAAAGGGGAGACGGTCCACGGGAACGTCGGCCAGGAATCCCGCCACGTCCTCCGGGGCCTGGGTCGCCCCGTTGGGCGCGGCTCGGAGGGCGGCGACGCTGGCGGGGAACCTGCCCGGCCCCACGCCGACCCGGGGCTCAAAGCTCGCCGGGACCGCCCCCAGCAGGGCCGCGACCAGCCTGGCCTCGCCTCCGTACATCTCGGACAGGCCGTCCAACTCCACATAGGCCGCGCCGAGGGCGTCCGGCTCCACCACGGGGCTCCGCTCCTCCAGCGCGTCCAGGAGCCTTTCGAAGAGCGCCTGGTAGTGCGATGGATCGGCCTCCAGGAGGACGGCGCCCTTGCAGGCGGACAGCGCCTCCTGAAGGGGCGTCCCCGGCGTGATGGCAGTCAGATCGGGCGAGCAGTCCATCACGGTGGGGCGGGCGCCTTCCTGCTGGGCGATGATCATCGGCGCCCTCCCGAGCTCCGGGTGGCGCTGAGCCTCCGCCCGCCAGGGGAAATGGTCCACCAGGACACACGCTACACGCATACCGGCCCCTCGGTGATGGCTAACTAGTGTCCTGAGTCGGACATCCGTTGCATGACGACCATGCTTGTCAGGGTACGGAAAAAGGAGAGTCCATCCTTCTCGGAACCGGGAAGGACCTGCCAGAAAGGGGACAGGGGGATGGTCGGAACAGGTTTTTCATCAGCCTGCTATGTCCCCTCAATCACCAGCCGGCAGCGCCTTTGGGGCTTATGCAGCGCTTTACCGGTTCACCCCGCTAGAGGCCACAGTGTATACGAACGCATGTTCCATTGTCAAGGGAGGTTCCACGGCTGACATCGGCAGGGAATGACCCGCGGCGAGAGGCCGGGTATACTCGTTGATAGCGCTGCCACGCGGGCGTTGCCACGCCTGAGCGTGGCGAGAGACGGACCGGCGGAAGAGAAGGAGGCGACGTGCCCAAGGTACAAGTCGGCGATGTCCTGATGTCCTACTACGACAACGGAACGGGGGACCTCCCTCTCCTGCTGGTCCATGGCTTCCCGCTGGACAAACGGATGTGGGAGCCCCAGATCGAACGGCTACTGTACGAATTCCGCGTGGTGACCCCGGACCTGCGCGGCCACGGCGAGTCGCAGGCCGCTCCCGGGCCCTACACCATGGAGCTCCTGGCCGACGATCTGAAGGGATTCCTGGACGCCATGGGCATCCCGCGGGTGGCCCTCGGCGGCTTCTCGATGGGCGGTTACGTGGCCTTCGCCTTCTACCGCAAGTACCCGGCGATGGTCCAGTCGCTCCTGCTGCTCGACACCCGCCCCCAGTCGGACTCGGAGGAGGCGAAAGCAGGGCGAGAGGACATGGCCCAGCTCGCCGAGCGGGAGGGGGCGGGGCCGATAGCGGAGCGCCTACTGCCGCGCATGCTCACCGCGGACACGGTGGCCGGCCGGCCCGACGTGGTGGACCGGGCCCGCAGGATGATGATCCAGTGCTCCCCACAGGCGGTGGCCGGAGACCTGCGGGGCATAGCGCTGCGCGCCGACGCATCGGACCTCCTGCCCACGATCGCGGTCCCGACGCTCATCGTGGTGGGGGAGGAGGACGCCGTCGCGCCCCCCGCGGACTCGGAGCTGATGGCGGCGGCCATCCCAGACGCGACGCTGGTCAAGGTCCCGAAGGCGGGGCATCTCTCCAACCTGGAAGATCCGACCGCGTTCAACGCCGCCATTCGAGACTTTCTGCGCGCCCACTAAGGGGCACGCGGAAAACGAGGCAGATTCAGAGTGGCGGAGCCCCTTCCTGACCCGGAATGGGGCAGGAGGGTGGCCGAAACGGGTTTTCCGAAGCCCACCAAGCGTGCTCCGTGTCACCGGGATCTGCTTGAGAAAATGAAGCGGCAGGGGACGGTCAGGCAAAGACGATGATCGACATCGTTCCGGGGTTCGCCATTGACGAGGCGGAGATCGAGTACCGGTTCATCCGGGCGTCCGGTCCCGGCGGCCAGCACGTGAACAAGACATCCACGGCCGCCCAGCTCCGCTTCGACGCGGGGGCCAGCACGTCGCTTACGGACGAGGTTCGCGGGCGGCTGGCGACGGTGGCGGGCAAGCGGATGAGCGCTTCGGGGGTGGTGACGATCACCGCGAGGCGCTTCCGGAGCCAGGACCAGAACCGCGACGATGCCTTGGGCCGGCTGGTAGGTCTGCTGCGCCAGGCCGCCGAGCCGCCACGCCCCCGCATCCCGACGAAGCCTCCCCCTGCGTCGAAGAGGCGGCGGCTGGAGTCGAAGCGCAAGCGGGCGGGGACCAAGCAGCTGCGGGGCCCCGTCGAACGCACCCCGGACTAGCGGTCGCCTGGAGGGGTCATCGTGGCCAGGTGAGAGGACGGGTCTGGGCTACCAGCCAGGGCCTTCGCACCCGGCTCCGCGTCCATCACCACAGCCCTCTTCCCGAGCCC
>CAYTEC010000085.1:5984-7214 GCA_964436745.1 uncultured Dehalococcoidia bacterium
CGCCGCGTTGACCGCGACGGTCCGACCCTTGATGTCGCGACCGTTGACGTTGTCGGCGGCCACTCTCACTCTGGCCTCCGAGGGGTCGTCCATCTCCACGAACCCGAACCCTCACGAGCGGCGGATCATCCCGCGCTGGCTCGGGGAGTTGCATGGGCCGGCAAGGCAGCGACACCCCGGTGCGGCCTGGCTTCCGACCTCATCCTCCCGGCGACACGGAGATCGAGGAAACCGGCGGAAGATTGTCGGCGATGAGACGCCACGTGTCGCCCTCGTTGCCGCTGAAGTACACCTTCCCCGTGTTGGTGCCGAAGTAGATGCCCGCCGGCGCGAGACCGTCGGTCGCCATCCCCTCGCGATACGCGCCCATGAAGGCATTCTGCTGCGGAAGGCCGCGGGTAAGCGCCTCCCATGAGTCGCCGCCGTCACGGCTCCGATACACACGGAGGATGCCGCCCGGGGGCGTCCGGTTATCGGCCCGCTGCAGCGGGAGCACGTAGACGGTCTGCGGGTCCCTGGGGTGGACGGCGATGGGGAACCCAAAATCGGCGGGGAGTCCCTCGGTGATCTCCTCCCACTCTTCGCCCCCATCCCGGCTGCGGTAGGTCCCGCAGTGGGTCTGTTGGTAGAGTCGCGACGAATCGGTGGGGGCCATGACCAGCTTGTGCACGCACTGGCCGACCTCCGGGTACCGCTCGGGCAAGAACTCGGCCCGCACCCCCCGGTTGAGAGGCGCCCACGTGGCCCCATCGTCCGTCGTACGGAAGGTTCCAGCGGCCGAGATCGCCACGTGCATCCGATTGGGGTCGTCCGGATCCGGAACGATGGAGTGGAGGCACAGGCCCCCGGCCCCCGGGAACCACTGCCCTCGGGTCGGATGGTCGCCCAGCCCGCGAACCTCCCGCCACGTCTCGCCGGAGTCGTCGCTGCGGAAGAGCGTGGCGGGGGCCGCGCCCGCGAACAGCACCCCGGGGCGGCTCGCCACCCCCGGCTGAATACGCCAGAGCCGCTCTACCGTCAACCCTCGGTCCGCGGAGAACCGAGGGTTCTCCCGTGCGTAGGACCACGTCGCTCCCAGGTCCATCGTCCACGCTACTTGGGAGCCGAACCAGGGGGAGTTCGCGGCGACGTACACGGCGCCCGATTGCGGGTCCAGCACCGCATGGTTGATCTCCTCCCCTTCCAGGAAGGGGCCGGACAGATCCCAACGGCGCCTCGGCCCATATCCCT
>CAYTEC010000086.1:0-6155 GCA_964436745.1 uncultured Dehalococcoidia bacterium
GCCTGTTCCTTCGACTCGTCGAGACGGCCGACTTCGTCCTGGAATCCTTCGATCCTGGGTACATGGACGGAATCGGGCTGGGCTACGAGGTCCTCAGCAAGGTGAACCCTCGCATCATCGTCGCAGCCATCACACCCTTCGGACAGGATGGGCCGTACCGGGACTTCAAGACCACGGACCTCGTCAACATGTCCATGGGGGCCTACACCTACACCACCGGGGACGCCGACCGGCCGCCGGTGCGCATCAGCTTTCCGCTGAGCTACTGCCACGCTGGCGCGGAGGCGGCCTCCGCATCGGTGATGGCCAACTACCATCGAGAGCGGACCGGGGAGGGCCAGTTCATCGACGTGTCCATACAGGAGTGCGTCATCTGGACGCTTATGAACACCACCACGACATGGGACCTAGCTCACACCAACGTGGGTCGAGGGGGCGCCGTGATGGTGAACGCACAGACCGGACTGGAGATGCGCACCGTGTGGCCCTGCAAGGACGGCTACGTGACGTTCATCGTCGCGGGCGGACAGACGCGTGCCGCCTCCATGAGGTCTTTTGTGACGTGGATGGGCGAGAACGGGATGGCGAGCCAGGAACTCAAGGATACGCCGTGGGAAGAGCTGGACATGCGCTCCATCGTCCAGGTGCAGTATGACGCCATCTCCTCTGAGATTGGCCCGTTTCTCCTGTCCAAGACGGCTGGCGAGCTCTACCAGAAGGCCGTGGACCAGCGCTTCCTGCTCGCCCCCGTGACCACGGCGGAGCTGGCGCTCGAGAGTCCGCAGCTGCATGCGCGAGAGGCGTTCACCGAGATCGACCACCCGGAGCTCGGCGGGAAGATCACCTACCCGGGCGCCTTCGTCAAGATGTCCGCGTGGTCGCCGAGGATATTTCGGCGCGCGCCTCACGTCGGGGAGCACAACGCCGAGGTCTATTCGGGTGACCTGGGCGTGTCGCGAGAGGTACTGGTGGCGCTGAAGCAGGCTGGAGTGGTGTAGCCGAGTCCGGATCAGGGGGAGTCCAGAAGGGCGGAGCCCCTTTGGCAGTCCTTCCACGGGAAGGATGGGGGTGTCCCCCAAAATACAGTCTCCACCCCCTTCCTGGCCAGGAAGGGGGCAGGGGGATGGTCGAAACCAACTAGCATTAGCCTGTGGGCGCCAGGGTGCTGAGACCGCAGCAACGCGCAGGGAGGAACGGAACGGATGGCGGACCAGAGGATTCGGGTCGGCATCATCGGCGCCAACGTCAATCGCGGCTGGGGGTCTAGCGCGCACGTCCCAGCGCTCCTGGCCCTGCCGGACTACGAGCTTGCCGCGGTCTGCACGGCGCATCGCGAGACCGCGAAGGAGGCGGCGAAGGCGTTCGGGGCGCGCCTGGCTTTCGATGACCATCGGGAGATGGTGAATCACCCCGATATCGACCTGGTGACGGTCGCCGTCCGCGTGCCTTTCCACCACGAGCTGACGATGGACGCGCTGCGGGCCGGCAAGCACGTCTTCACGGAGTGGCCGCTTGGGGCCACGCTCGAAGAGGCCAGGGAGATGGCCGACCTGGCGCGGCGGCAGGGGGTCAGGACCATGGTGGGGCTCCAGGGGAGGTGCTCACCCGCGTACCTGCGCCTGAAGGAGCTGATCGACGAGGGGTTCGTGGGCGAGGTTCTCTCCTGCCACCTGAGCCAGTTCGGGGCGGGGGGCCTGGAGCGCACACCCGATCGCCTCTGGTCGGCCGACCGGAGCGCGGGGGTCGGCACGCTGACCATCAGCTTCGGCCACGCCATCGATGCGTTCTGCTACTGCGTGGGCGACTTCGCGGAGGTGTCCAGCGTGGTCAGCACGCAGGTGCCGACGTGGACCATCACCGGCAGCGACGACACCGCCGACGTGACGACGGCCGACAACGTTCTGGTCAGCGGCAAGCTAGCGAATGGGGCGGTGGTGTCCGCCCACTCGGCCTCGATCCCGTGGCACGGGAGAGGGCTGAGGATCGAGGTCTACGGACGTGACGGCACTCTGGTCTACGACGGCTCGCACATCGCGCACACTCGGCTCCAGGGGGCGCGCTCGGACGAGCCGAGCCTCCACGACATCGAGATCCCGGAGCGGCTGACGTGGGCGCCGGACGACGTGCCCAAGGGGTCGCCGTTCAACGTGGCCCAGATGTACGGACGCCTTGCGGAGGCGATCCGGACGGGGCGCGGCGCGTCGCCGGACTTCGATGCGGCGGTGCGCCTGCACGAGCTGCTGGACGCGATCCAGCGGTCGTCGGACGAGGGCGTGCGCGTCACGCTGTGACGCGCCCTTCTCCGTGTCCCCAGTGCGAAGCTAACTGTCATCTGGGAACGCCCCGTGACCACGCCCCATCCATGGGCCTTCGCCGCGCTCACCGTGGAAGGTGCTTCTTCGGGGGCTGATGGTGTACACTCGGCTGGCGCGCCAGACGGGCGGCCAGGGGCTGGCGTACGAGCGATGCCTCCGGGCATCACGAGCGGTTGGCCTCAAGCGCCGGCCGATGGGGCTAGCCCAGCGAGAGGCCAACAACCGGAACGACCACGCGGGCCCGGTCACGAGAGGAAAGGCGATTGGACCCCGACCATTCGAGTGGAGTCTCCGAACATGAGGGAGACGACCCTCCGGCCGCCCCGGCCGCAGACGCGGGGCGCCGCATCTTCTATGGATGGTGGATAGTCGCGGCGGCCACGCTGGCCGGCACTATCCAGGCCACTGTGTTCAACGTGGGCGCACAGACCCTGGTCCTCCCCTTGATACGAGAGTTCAACACCACGCGCACGGCGGTGTCCGTCGCGTTCTCCCTCAGAAGGCTTGAAGGCGGGCTGACGGGCCCGATCGAAGGCTATCTGATCCACTGGATCGGGCCACGACGATACATGGTTGCTGGGTGGGTTGTGTTCGGCCTGGGCCTGGTGGCGGTTGGCCTGGTCCAGGACATCTACCAGTTCTACGCCGCCTTCCTCCTTGTCACCCTGGGCCAGAGCATGGCCGGCTTCTTGCCCATCGTGACCGTGCTTATCAACTGGTTCGACCGGAAGCGCGGCCGTGCCATTGCCATCTACCAGCTGGGTGCAAGCATCGGAGCTCTGTTGGTCCCGGTCTTCGCCTGGTCGATCCTGACCTTGGGTTGGCGACAGACGAGCATAGCCGTTGGCATTGCCGTAATGATCATCGGCATTCCGTTGACCGGGGCGATGCGGCCCCGTCCCGAGGACTATGGAAACGTTCCGGATGGGGTAAGACCTTCCGACATCGGGGACGGCTCGGTGACGGCGCCGGACGACGAAGCCTCCGACTCCCTTCCAAGCCACGAGCCTCAGTCTTCCATTCGACAGGCTCTCATGAGTCGGAGTTTCTGGTTCCTGGGCCTGTCCCACTCCGCCGGCCTCGCGGCCTGGGGTGCTCTCCAGGTGCACCAGATTCCCGCCCTGGTCGACATTGGCATCGATGAGCTGGCGGCTGCCGGCATCCTCTCCTACACCATGGCGATCGCCGCACTCGGACGGCTGGCCGGCGGTTTCCTGGGGGACGTGGTCGGTCCGAGGAAGATTGTCGCGATCGCGTTTGTCAGCCAGGGATTCTCGGTGCTCATCCTGGCCTTCGCCACATCCCTGACTCAGGTCATGATCTTCGCAACGATATTCGGCGTCGCCTTTGGCGCACGTGGCACGCTGATGACCGTGCTGCGCGCCGAGGTCTTTGGCCGCCAGAACTTCTCGAGACTGGCCGGGATGATGGATCCCCTCAGCAGCATTGCCGTGCTCATAAGCCCCATCTTTGCTGGGCTGGTCTACGATTCGGTCGGCTCGTATCAGGGGGCATTCCTCGTCTTGGCGGCAGCCAATGCGGGAGGCGCTCTGCTGCTCCTGGGCATTCGCCTCCCTCCGCGCCATCACGAGGTCGCGGTGGGCTCCGGCAGTGTTGGCGACCGAATCAAAAGCTAGGGACCGCGGCCATCATCTCCGGGCGTAGAGCCGCCGCCACTCCACGGGCCGCGCCGCCGCATTCCACGATCCCGCTCTGTCGGCACATGGATCGAGGGTGGATCAGCGCCCCGCGACCGAGTGACCGCAGCCAAGACTGTGGAGGTCGGCGTGGTTGCCGCCACTCCACGGCCGGGTGAGTGCGTCGCGAGCGGGTTGAACGAGTCGTGGCCAGCGATTACCCTCAGGATCAGGGCGGCGTCCTCCACGGTCTTGGCCATCGGCCCCAGGTGGTCCCGCGTCCACGAAAGGTACAAGGCCCCCCTGGTGCTGACCCGCCCGAAGGTGGGCTTGAATCCGACGATGCCACACAAAGTCGAGGGCACGCGAATGGAGCCCGCAGTGTCGCTGCCGATGGCGGCGAGGCACATGTGAGCAGCCACCGCCGCCCCGCTCCCCCCGCTCGACCCGTCGGTGATCCGGCTTGGGTCCCAGGGGTTCCGCGTCACTCCGTAGAACGGATTCAGGTTGGTGAAGCCGGAGGCCATCTCGTGGAGCCCCAGCTTGCCAAGGAGGACCGCCCCGGCCTCACGCAAGCGGCGCCACACGAAGGCGTCCTCTCGTGGCACCCAGTCGGATAGGGCGGCGGTTCCCCCGGTGGTGAGGACGCCCGCGGTGGCGACCAGGTCCTTGAGGGCAACTGGGATGCCATGGAGGGGCCCGCGGTAGCGGCCTGCCCGGATCTCCTCCTCGGCCCCCTTTGCCTGGGCGAGAGCCAGGTCCGACGTCACGGTGATGTAGGCGTTGAGGAGCGGATTGAGCCGGTCGATGCGAGCAAGCACGGCGCGGGTAAGCTCGTACGGGGAGAGCCGTCCCTCTCGGATGAGGGGGGCCGCCTCAGCGATGGTGAGAAACGGCAGGTCGCCTTCGGCCTGGGACGGGGGCGGCGCGTGCGTCACCGAAACGGGGGGCGTCGGCAGCCCCTCGGGAACGGGGCCAAGCTCGTCCACCCCCTCGAAACGGATCGCCATGCCCCGGCCCTGGTAGGGCATGCCCGGCAGCGCGGTTCTTGATTCAGCCATCATCTCCTCCCATTGGACCCGGCTCGTCCCCCACCCGCGGGCTCCACGTGGCGGAGCGCGAAAGGCGCCTGTTCCGTCCACCGTCGATCGGTCACGCATGCCAGCCGATGTCGTGCATGGTAGCATCCAGAGCGGGGTGCAGTCCCGATGACCTGCCCTCGAAGGCCCGCTCAGGAGTATTGCGGCGCCTGACCGCGGATGAGACCGGCATTTGGAGACAACGGGTGACGGTCGAGGAGATGGATGCCAAGCCGCGAAAAGCGGCGGTGGGCCTGACTCCGGGCAAGGAGACACTCATGGACCCGGGTCGGGGACGTTGGCGAGCCTTTCCCCGTGTCGACCGCGTGTGGAGCGGGCCGCCCAGATGTATCATGTGGCGGACCGCCGAGCTGGCAGCACGCAGTGGCCGTTGAGCGTCGCGACGCCACGCCGACACTGCTCCGAGAGGGGTGGGGCCGGCCACAGGCGGGTCGAGCGGCTCTCGCGTCGTGAACGGGCAGGTTCCGAGCAAGAGAGGCGAGTCGCCGGCAGCGTGGCCCGCCCGGGACGGAAGGGGGTTGTTGATGGCGACTGAACAGGAGTGGACCGACCTGCTGGTTAAGCTGCGTGGAGCTAAGAGGGACCTGCTCGCGTATGTCCGCAGTGTCGCCGATGGCGAAGCCAGCCTCGAGCCGGGAGGCGAATGGTCGATCAAGCAGCAGATTGCACACCTCTGCCACGCGGAAGAGGGCTGGCTCTCCTGGGCTTTGGCAGCGCGAGAAGCCCCCGGCGCGGAAGTCGGTGACATTCCCGGTGGCTTCCGCGGCTTCACGCGCGACGTGGACATGGCCAACGGACACCCGCTTCACTACTGGATCACCAGGCTGAAGGCCGAGTGGGGTCGTACGAGCCGCGTGCTGGCGACCGCCAATATCACTCTGGAGGAACTGGATCGCAAGGCGCCGCACAGCTCCGGGCTGGAGATGACTGTGCTTCAGCTGCTCAGGGGCATGTACCGCCATGACCGGATGCACGGGGAGCAGATGGAGGGGAAGCCGACGAGCATTCGACCTTTGGGGAGTGACGCCCTGTCATAGAACCGAGGAAACTCGACCTACGCAGGCCGGCTGGGCGCAAAGGTGCATCTGCTGCAAAGGGAAATG
>CAYTEC010000087.1:0-5855 GCA_964436745.1 uncultured Dehalococcoidia bacterium
GCCTTGTTGATGCTGGCCTGCGGCCAGCCTGATCCCACGCCACCGCCGTTCCCGACACGAGCCCCCATCGCCACGCCGAACCTCACGGCGACGCCGCTCCCCGGCTCCGCGCCAACCCCCAGGCCGACGCCGGGTCCAATTACGTTCGAATGGGATTTCGAGGACGGTACCGCGGACGGGTGGGACCTGCGGGAGGACACTCGGATCGCGGCAAGGGAGACCGACGTGACCCGATACGCGTTCCTCGCTCCGGGCGGAGGGGACCAGATTTCCGTCGAGGTTCGGCTGGAGTTCCGACGGGCCTTCAAAGCCCTCGCGGCGCAGAATGATTGGGACTTGCAGGATATCCTGATGGAGGCGGCGGCCCTATCAGTGCCTGGATAGGTCCACCCGGTCCCGTCTGGGCGCCCGAACGCCGCGGGACTCCGAGAGCCAGCGACTTACGCTTGGCTTGATCGATGCCATCCCCGCCGATTGATTGACACGACCGAAGGCGCTCCCATAGCATGCGAGCAATCGTTGCGAACAAGAGGGTCGGCCAATGGCCGTGACGTGTCCAAGGTGCCATCGGGAGAACGGCCCGTCGGCGGCATTCTGCATCCACTGCGGGGCTCCACTGATCTCCCTAACGGCAGACGAGGGGCGGCTCTCGCAGGGCTCCTCCGAAGCACCTTCTCCCTTCACCGAGAAGGACCTGGCCCAGGTGGTCCGAGTTCTAGGGCAGCTCACCGACCGGGTGGCCGCTCTGGAGGCGGCGGTGGGCGCCACCTCCCTTTCGCCGATGACCCCCGAGGCCGTGGCCGCTCCGGTATCCACCTCTTTGCCATCGCCACCGAGCTCCCCACCAGTCGAGTGGGCGCCAGCCCTTGAGCCGGCGCCTGACGAACCTCCTCCGTCCGGCCAGCCCTGGGCCCCGTCCCTGGAGTGGGAGCTCGTGCTGGGGCTGAACTGGTTCGCCATCATCGGCGTGACGGCCCTGGCGATCGGGGTTGGCTTCTTCCTGAAGCTCAGTTTCGACAACGACTGGATAGGCGTGACCGGCAGAATCGTGCTGGGAATCGTCTCGGGGATGGCTCTGCTGGGGGTGGGGGAATTCGCGCAGCGTCGCTATCCACGGTGGGCCCAGGCGGTGACGGGGGGCGGGATCAGTATCCTGTACCTGTCGGTCTTCGCCTCTTCAGGCTTCTACGATCTCATAGCGCCGGTCCCGGCCCTGTTCTTCCTGGCGCTGGTCGTGGCGTTGGCAGGAGTGCTGGCCGTCAGGTACGAGTCGCTGGTCATCGCGATCCTGGGACTGGGCGGCGCATTCGTGACACCCGTGCTCCTGGCGGGGACCCTGGAGCCGTCCCAGCGGATGGTGCTGCTGCTCTACATCCTGTTGGTGGACGCCGGCATTCTGGGGGTCTCGACGTTCCGAAACTGGAGATGGTTCACCCTGGTGGGGTTGGTGGCGTCCTACGCCCTTTTCACCGTGTGGCTCCGGCAGGTTCCCGCGGGTGACCTGATGCTTGCCCAGGGTGGGCTGACCGGGATATTCCTGCTTTTCGTAGGGGCCACCACTCTCTTCCACATCCTGTGGCGCCGTCAGCCGGGCCCGGCTGATATGGCCCTGATGACCCTCAACGCCCTGGCGTTCTACGGCAACACGTTCGGCCTCCTGTGGGCCGACTACGAAGCGTGGTTCGGGATGATCACCCTGAGCCTCTCTCTGTTCTACGGCGTGGTGGCCTATGGTGCCATCCGACGGTCGGGAACCCCGCCCCAGGTGGCCCTCTTCTCCCTGGCGACGGCCCTGCTGTTCCTGACTGTCGCGGCGCCGTTGCAGCTCAGCGGCTCATGGATCACGGTGGCGTGGGCCGCTGAGGGGGCCGTGCTTATTGGGGTCGGCCTGATACTGGATCAGAGGGGCGTTCGAGCCTTTGGGCTGGGCGTGCTGGGGGTGGCCGCCGTCCGCCTGGTCCTCTTCGACACGGCCATCGACCCGCAGGGCTTCACACCAGTGCTCAACGCTCGGTTCCCCACGTTCGCGGTCGCCATCGCTGCCATCGCGGCGGCAGCCTACCTCTACCACAGGCAGCGCGCGCGGCTTGAGGATGGCCGGGAGGCGTACGTGGCCCCCGCACTGGCGGCCGTCGCCGGCCTGTTCGTCCTGTGGCTATCCAGCGCTGAGATCATCTCCTACTTCGATGGACGGGAGCTGGCCGAGCGGGCGGCAACCGGCAGATACATGCACCAGGACGCCATCAACGGCACCCTGCTCTCATTGACGGCCATGTGGACCGCGTACGCCATGGGGCTTCTGGTGGTGGCCGCCGCGAAGCGCTCGGTGGTGCTGCGCTGGGCTGGGCTGGGCCTTCTGACGGTCCCGGTACTGAAGCTCCTGTTCGTGGACACATTCCTGGTTGACCTGGACCCACGGGGACACCGGCTGCTGCTGAACGCCGCCTTCCTCACCTTCTTGCTGGTCCTGGCGGGGGTGCTCCTGGCGACCGCAGTGTACCGGCGGGAGCGGGACCGGCTATTCGAGGGTGAGAAGTACGTCTTCGCCGCGCTGCTGGTGGCCGCCAACCTTGCGGTGGTGTGGGTGCTCAGCGCCGAGGCGGTCCGTTTCTTCGACGCCCGTGAGGTGGTCCTGCGCGCCAGCTTCGAGAGCGCGAAGCACCTGTCGCTGACGGTGCTCTGGGCGGTCTATGGCATCGCCGTCATCGCCGCGGGGATCGTGCGGCCGTCGAGCAGTGTAAGGCTCGCGGGCATCAGCCTGCTGGGGGTCGCCGTCGTCAAGCTGTTCGTCTTCGATGTATTTCTACTGGAGCAGGGGTACCGCGTGGCGGCGTTCGTCACGCTCGGCGTCCTGCTGCTGGCCACCGGGCTGGCCTACCAACGCTTTGCTGGGGCAATCAGGGGGTTCCTCTTTGGCCGGGCGATCTAAGCGCCGCTTGCGCCTGGCCCTGGCCGTCCTGGTGATGGTCATCGTCGGCGTCGCCCCGATGGTCGCTCTCGCCGACTTCACCGAACGAGAGTGGCAGTTCGAGAAGGCTGTCGTGCTGCCGCCAGGCATCGAGCAGGCGGTGCTTGTCGAGATGGCGCCGGACCCAGAGGTCTACGCGAACGCAGCCGCTAGGCTGGCCGACCTGCGCGTGGTCGAGGGGTCCGTGGAGGTGCCGTACAAGCTGCTCGTCGAGCGTGGGGAACGCCGTCGGAGCGCCATGTCGGTGACGATCCGGGACCTGGGACGCGTGCCGGGAGAGTCGATCAGCTTCGTGGCGGACCTGGGGCGGGAGGGCATTCTCCACAACGAGATCGAGGTGCTCACGCCGTCCCTGAACTTCCAGCGGAACGTGGTCGTGGAGGGCAGCCGCGACGGCGTCGCCTGGGCGGTCCTGGAATCGGACGGCCAGATATTTGACTTCACCATCCGGGAGAGGGGATTCAGCGAGCGGTACACTCGCGTTCGGTACCCCGACAGCACGGCGCGCTACCTGCGCGTGCTGATCGCGGACGACGAGGAGACGGGCCTGGAAGTAGCCGGGGCCGTTGCCTACCACGCCCAGGTACTTTCGCCTCGGGAGACGGAGCTACCCGCAACGATCGTCAGTCGCGCGGAGGCCGAGGAGGACCGGACGACGTCGCTGGTCCTCGACCTTGGCACGCCGGGGTTTCCAACGAGCGGGATCACTGTCTCCACGCCGCAGGAGAACTTCTACCGGCTGGTGGCCGTCGAAGGGAGCGCCGACGCCGTTTCGTGGAGGCGCGTGCAGACCTCGGAGGTCCTCTATTCCTTCGACACACCCAAGTTCGTCGGGGGGAAGCTGAGCGTGGCCTATCCGGAATCCACGTTTCGGTACTATCGCCTGATCGTGCGCAACGAGGATAACCCCCCGTTGCCCATCACGGGTGCGAGCGCCCATGGCTATTTGCGCAAGCTCATCTTTGAGGCGTCGCCGGGGGGTAACTACCGACTGTACTACGGGAACTCCGACGCGATAGCCCCTTCCTACGAGCTTGAGCGCGTCTTTCCGTATCTGGTAACGGAGAACCTGCCGCGTGCGGCACTGGGGAGCCACGCGTCCAATCCAGCGTTCCTGGGGCTGCCTGCGCCACCGGTCACGGAGCGCCTTCCCTGGCTGCTGCCGACCGCCGTGGCCATCGCCAGCCTGGTCATTGGGCTGTTTCTGGCGAGCCTCTTCCGTCAGGTCAGGCGGAATCTCCCGCCCCCGAGCGCGTAGCTGGCGTACCTGGGCCCCGGATGATCTCGTGGTCCGCATCGGCGCCAAATCTCACGAGGCGATCGGCGGGGTTCATTCCATGGTTGGCCAGGGCGTCCAGGTCTTGACCGGAACCTTGCGCAGTGTAGCGTCGACCGTGTGGTATCCATCGGACGGTTGTCGGCCCAGCTCGAGCGTGTCGCACGCATGAGGCTGGCCGATCGGCGCAGTGAGCGCCGTGCCTGAGCGCGCTCGACGGGCGTTCGCGGCCGTGCCGCTCCGAGCTTAGGCCGTCGGCTGCTTCTTTGGCCGTCCGGGCCGCCGCCGCGCCTCCCAGAAGACCACCTCGTCCCCGCTGCGCTTCATCACCATGTTCTTGCCAGCAGCCTTGGCCGCTCTGCCCAGTCTCCTGCGCACGGCGGCGACGGATTCTCCGGCGGCTGGGCGCAGCGATCCCGCCTGCCCTCGCTTCAGCTGGTCTATGTACCCGATGTATTCCCGTAGGAGCAGAGCGCGCTTCCCTTCGGTCGCAGTACTCGCTTGAGCTTCGGCGAGCGAAACCAGTCTGAACTCCGGCATCATGTCCTCCCGAATCCCGCGTCATTTGAGGCTTTGCTGTGGTGGAGCGTACCGCATCATTAGCGGCGACGCAATCCTCGCCGCTAATGATGCGGTACGAAGCAACCTTCTCCAGGAGCGAGCATTTGGCCTACCAGTGGCCCACCAGCGCATCTTGCCTCCGCGGTCCGCGCTCCGATTCTACCGCTTGCCTGGGCGTCGACCGTTCATCTGCGTGATTCGTGAGGTGGGCGGCTCGGTCGCCTTACTTGGATGGCCCGTGCGGCTCGCGGATGCAGCTTTGGTGATTGTCCATACCCTCTGCTGTCGTGGTTCTAGCCCTTAGCGTGCCCTGAATCCTCTCCATGGTACTGGCACTATCTCCCTCCTATCACGAACGAACGGACCGCTTTGCGTGTGCCTGGTATCCGCACCGGACGCCCGTTCGACGCCGTCAACGTATGAGCGAGCTTGTCCGTGAGCCCGATGCGCGGAGTTCTGCATGCAAGCTCGCGGGCCTTCTCCATCAGAGTCTGGGCATCCCTGATGAACCTACTACCGTCTGATGGGATGCCAGCAAGTAGCCAGTCTCGTAATTGATGATGTCCCAGAACCATGTGTCGATCTCTCCAACCTCCAACACGCCATGGACTGCGGAATCTGCGTCTCATCGCGTCGAAGGACAGCCCGTCGTAGAACGCGGACACGACATCGGCAACAAGCTCAGTGGGCATCCGCATGCGGGGCAGAGCACGTTTGCCCATAATCGTGACCCCGGACGCCCGACACCGATACCACTGGACGCCGTTGTTCGTCCAGAATCAGACGGGCTCGGCGGACGCGCAGTGCCTGCACACCAAGTCGGGTGGCGGGGGTTCTCGGTGGGAGTGGGGCAGGTAGTATTTGCTCACTCCGAGGCCAGAATCCCGCGTCTCCCGAGGCAGGCAAGACCCCGACATCTGATATCAGGTTGACCGTGACGCTTGACTCGGGTGAGAATCACAGCGAGTCGCCTGCCGGACAAGTGCACACTCACAGCGTCGAGCGCGGATTCGACCCGGAAGAGGCTATCGTGCGCGCGGTCAACGACAC
>CAYTEC010000088.1:0-5442 GCA_964436745.1 uncultured Dehalococcoidia bacterium
GCCCGCAGCCAGCCGAGGTCGACCCTGGAACCGGCTTTGCCCGGAGGAAGAGCAGACCATCCTGGCCACGGTGCGGGAGATGCAGCGGGAGACGTTCGAGCCACGGAGGCAGTACAATCAGGCGGTTCGAGACGCCCCCGTGCAAGGGGCCTCACCACCCTGAGTCTTCGGTCCGAGAGTGTCTCACTTTCGCTGACACCCAACACTCTTTCTGCTGGCGCAGCGCGTCCGGTAAGACTCCGAAACGCAAGGGGGTGCCGCAATGGAGCGACTTCGCATCGTGATCGAGGGGTGGACGCTGGACAGCGCCGACAAGGCGTGGGTGCAGGCGGAGCTCCAGAAGCTGCTCGACGCCCATGAGCCATTCGTGGACCTCCACCTGAAGGTCGGGCCGGTCGAGCGGGAATCGATGGCGCTGCACTAGCCACGCTCCACGCCGCACGCGGGCCGCTCCACCGCTGTGCTACGATGGACCCCACTCACGGACCGAGGCTCGCCCCCGTGGACTACGCGCGCATCGCGCCGATCGTGTCCCAGCTCTGGGCGCCGCTCGCCGCCGTCAGCACTGCCTGGCGGGCCAGGGGCAACGCCCAGATCACCCTGGCCATCGCCGGCGCGTCAATCGTGCCGAGCCGCCCTCGCGTGGTCGTCCAGCTCTACAAGACCAACCTCACCCACGAGATGGTGCTCCAGAGCGGGGTCTTCGCCGTCAACTTCCTCCGCGCCGACCAGCTTCACCTCGTGCGAGACCTCGGCTTCGTTTCGGGCCGAGACCGCGACAAGCTGGCGTCGGTCCCCCACCGCGCGGGCGAGACGGGCAGCCCGCTCTTCGACGAATGCTTCGGCTACCTGGACTGCCGCGTCGTGAACGCAATGGACGGGGGCGACATGACGTGCTTCTTGGCCGATGTGGTGGACGGCGACACCCTCGGGGGCGAGGCGTTGACGTGGGCCGATGCCCGAGCGTCGCTCCCCGCCGAGTGGCTGGAGGAGTGGGAGCGCAAGGTGCGCGGGGAGATCCAGGTGTCGCTCAGTCGCATGGACGCCATCGACCGCGCGCCGTGGCTCGGGTGACCGACCAGCGGCAGTTCGAGCCCAAGGATGGGCGGCCACTCGAAGGAGTCTGATCATGCCTGAGATGAGCGAGGCGGAGGTCCGCGGCATCGTCGTGGGGGTATTTCGGGAGAACTGCTACATAGTCGCTTCCCCCCGGACCAAGGAGGCCATCGTCATCGACCCAGGGGACGAGCCCGAGCGCGTCCTGGAGATGGCGCGGGACATGGGGGTCCACGTCAAGCTCATCGCGAACTCCCACGCTCACGGCGACCACATTCTGGGTGTGCGTGGGGTCCAGGAGCAGACGGCGGCGCCATTCCTGATCCACGCATCGGAGGTGCCGATCCTGGACCAGGGAACGGGGATGATGGCGCGGATGCTCGGCCGCGAAGAAGAGCCGACGCCTCGGCCGGACGGGTTCGTGGCGGAGGGGGACAGCGTGAGCGTCGCGGGGCTGGACCTGCGCGTGATCCACACCCCCGGCCACACGCCCGGCAGCGTGAGCTACTACGTGAACGGGCTCCTGTTCAGCGGCGACACCCTGTTCCGGGGCTCCATCGGCAGGACCGACTTGTCGGACGGCAGCTACGAGCAGATCATGCACGGCATCCTGACGAAGCTCATGCCCCTGCCCGACGACACCATAGTGTTGCCGGGCCACGAGCTTGAGACGACGATCCGGCAGGAGCGCTCGACGAACCCGTTCGTGCTGCAGGAGATGCGGAGGCTCAAGGACCGGTAGGGTTGCCCGAGCCCCTACGTGCGGAACTCGAGCTTCCGGAACCCTTCCGCGAAGGCTACCCCCGCAAGCTCGCCCGTCCTCTGCGCGCCCATGCGCATGAACTCCCCCGGCTCTCGGTTGGGGTCGCGACCCGGGCGCAGGAACTGGCTGGCGTGGCACAGCATCGCCTTCACCTTGGTGTCCATCGCATCCTCGATGTCGACGAACACCATCGGGTCCTCGCTGCCCCAGAAGAGCGCGGTCCCCACCTTGTGGGGAAGGTGGCCCTCCCGCGTGATGTCGCCGAAGTGGTGCGGGTCGCGGGCGTACGGGAACAGAGCGTCGACCACGGCCTGCCCGCTCACCCTGTGGTCGCGATGGCTGTGGCGAGCGCGGAAGAGGTATTCATGGCAGAGAACCACCTCCGGCCTCCACCGCCGGACCTGTCGGACCAGATCGCCCCGGAGCTCCCGCGTGTCCTCCAGGCCCCCATCCGGGTTCTTGAGCATCACGAGCTCGCGGATTCCCAGCGCGTCGGCGGCGTCCTGCTGCTCCTTCGCGCGGATCCCGGCCAGCGTCTCGGGGGACATATCCGGGTCCTCCGTCCCCTTGTCGCCGTTCGTGCAGACCACCAGGAGGACCTCGGTCCCCTCTCGCGTCCATTTAGCGATGGTGCCCGCGCACCCGATCTCGTCGTCTGGGTGGGCGGTGACCACCAGCGCGCGGCTCGGTCGTTCGATCGTGTCGGCCATCGGCATCTCCTGTGCCTGAGAATAGCGGGGCTACGGTAGCAGATGGCGGCCCCGATGGGAAGCGATACGTCGGTTCGTTGCCGAACAGCTAGCGTGGTCGGCTCCGCCGCGAGAGATGCTGGTGAAGGCGCGTAGCTACGCTGGACACTCTTCTTAGCGAGGGATATACTGGACTGGAAGCTGGGGGAGAAGGCATGCGGCGAGGGGATGCGACGAACGCTCTCGTGGGGACCGCCGAGGCGCTGAGTCTGACGCGGGATGGTTTCGGCCCCCGGCGCGCCGCCACGCAGGTGGCGGAAACGGCCTCCCACTTCGCGAGCTTCCAGCGGATCGCTCCCACCGTGCGACGGCAGATCGTCACCATGACCGCGAAGGCCGAGAGCGGTCACCCTCGTAGGATCTGAGCAGTGGGGAACATGCCTGCCGCTGCCGCTTCCACCCGCGACACCTCTGGCAAGGCTCTCTTGGATCTGGGCGGAGAGAATCTCCACATCAGCGTACTGGCAGGCGATCCGAACAAGCCCACCCTCGCCCACCCCTTCGGCGCTCAGTCCCCGGAACGCTTCTTCGTCTTCGGCACGGGACGGCCTTCGACCATATCCGTGCCGGCATCGGACGCACCCATCCAGCCCACCAAGAGTTTGCGGACGCCACCCCATACGCCGAGCCAGGGCCCACGGAGGCCCCGCGCGAAGAATACGGCCTCACCGCGGGTGGAATCTCGGCGACGAATCGCCGCGCTATCGCTCGCAGGCGGTAGGGCCGAGTAGCACAAGGAGACACCTTGCCTGAATCCCAGATCGCGGTACTCATCGACTACGAGAACGTTGGACTCGATACCATCCAGCACCTCTTCGACCAGCTTTCGGACGTGGGGCGCATCATCGTCAAGCGTGCGTACGCTGACTGGTCGTCCGTGGGGAAGCGGCGCGAACAGGTTCTGGACCTGGGGATCGAGGCCGTTCACCACTTCCACGCCCTCCGCTCCGCGAAGAACTCGTCCGACATCTGCTTGGCTATCGACGCGGTCGAGCTCCTCTACCGCTCCCCCGTGGACACGTTCGTTATCGTGTCGGCGGACAGCGACTTCGTACCCCTGGCGAGCAAGCTGCGGGCCGCCGGCAAGACGGTCATCGGCGCGGGCCGCAGGGACGTGGTTTCCCCCACCCTGGTCCGGTCGTGCGACCGGTACATTTACCTGGACGGCGGTTCCAAGCCCGCGCGGAGGCCGGCCGGCATCGGCGAAACCGGCGTGGACGCGCTGCTGCTCCGCGCGTTGGAGGCCGACACCGAGGGGCGTGTGCCCGGCTCCAGGGTCCATCAGGTCATGGCACGCATCGACCCCAGCTTCAACTTCAAGGACCTGGGGTTCAGCACCTTTACGCGGTTCCTTGAGGCGTCCTCGCTGGTCAAGGTCACGCGCTCCCGCCCAAGCGGCGACATCCTGGTTGAGCTTCGATCCGACGCGCCGACGGGCGTCCTGCCTCGTGTCACCGCGGCTCTGGGACGGCGACGGAGGAGGCCCACGGCCTCCGACACCACTCCCGCCCCTGCGCGGCCGTCGACCCCGGAGCTTCCCGCTCCCGTCCGAGACGCTGCGCCCGTCGCGGCGGAGCCTGCCTCTTCGGAGGCCGGTGGATGGGACCAGCAGGTGGACGTCGCGTGGTCCCGGCGGGCCGGCGCGTCTGGCGCCACCCTCAACGGCACCTGGGCCGCCGGAGAGGCGGCCCGCGCGCTCGGCGTGCCGAAGCTGAGCGCGTCCCGCTACAAGACGCTCCAGAAGCTGCTGGACACCAGCCCCTACTTGGCCCAGCGCTGGGCGCGCGACGGCAACACCCTACACCGGAAGTAGACAGCGGCGGGAGCAGGCGCGCCTGCTCCCGCTTGCCCTCTGCCTCCGTGCCCCCCGGCGAGCGGGGTATTCTCCGCTCACCGCGAGCGTGACACTCCCCGCTCACCCTGAGCCCTTCTGGGGAAGGATCGAAGGACGAGCGGGCAGGGCGTACCCTGCACCCACTTCGGGGATGGGCGGATGTCCCCTACGATGATCGGACCGCCGCCGGGCATTCGGGGGAGGTGGCGCGCGCTGGCTAGCGTGGTGACCATCCCGGCGGACGCGAGGGCCGTGCTGGCCCACTGGTACGCCGACGAGCTGCTGGACAGCACACGAGTCCTCCAGGGGTCGCTCTTCGGGTGGCTCTTCGGACTGTCCGGGCAGCACGCCGTCACCATCAACGGTACCGTGCACCTCACGCCCAAGGCCCCCGACGTGGGATCCGACAGCGCCACGGTGCTGATCGGCCACGAGCTATTCCACGTGGAGCACCAGCGTCGCATCGGTTGGTGGCGTTACCTGGCCGCCTACGTGGCGCGGTGGCGACCGGCCCACGTGCGCCAGGGTTGGAAGCACCCGTACCAGGGTTGGAAGCACCCGTACGAGGCCCCGGCGTACGCCCGCGGGCGGGAGATCCGCGCGGCGCTGGGGGGGTGAGGGGGGAGTAAGGAGGCACACTGGATGCGGCGAAGCAAGCCCACCTAGTCGTCTAGGTCCTGGGCCAAGGCTTCCGCATCGTATCCCAATGCACCCCCAAGTTCCACAATGCCGCGGAACAGTTCAGGGTACAGGTCTTTGCGGAGCGTTAGGCCCCTCCTCGTTGGGCGGTACCCATCCTCCGAGGCGAAGAATACGCGGATGTCGATGTACTCGAATCCCCGAAACTCGTTGAGACTGATGCGGATCTGTTCGCTCGCGCTCCTATCGAAGACGTGAACTGGCAACCCAAACTCATCATCGCCGGGCCCATCGCGGTTCATGCCTCAGACCTCTCTGTCAGGGCGAGGATCAGGAGGAGAAGCGGGGGGGGGGGGGGGGGGGGGCGCCGCCGCACCACCCCCCCCCCCCCCCCCACCCGG
>CAYTEC010000089.1:0-4730 GCA_964436745.1 uncultured Dehalococcoidia bacterium
GCAAGTTGGCAAGCCTTCGGCGGGACGCCAAGCTCAGCCAGCGACAGATCGCCGAGCGACTCGACGTGAGTGCCGCCTACGTCAGTCAGATCGAGACGGGCGCCACGGTAGTTAGTCTTCGGCTGCTCCGCCAACTGGCCTCTTTCCATAACATCATGCCGTCTGTTCTCCTGCGATATCTCGGGCTCCAGGAGTTCGACTGGCTGGCCCTAATGCCTGAAGAGGTTGGCAGAGCGCCAGACTCCCAAAGGGATCTCTTCCAGGGGCTGTCGGAGGATGAGCGAGCCGAGCTCACGTCATACCTTGCCTATCTCAGGCTGGTCCGACAAGGCCGCGTGTAGGCACTCGCTGGGTCACACACTTCGGGTGGGCGCGATCCACTCCCCGGCTCCCCGGCACCTCTCATGCTTGCTGCGCTCACTGGTGGTCCCCACCCGGCTGAGTTGTGCATCCTCGCGACGCTTCGCGCAACCCTGCGCGGCAAGCGGTGTCAGCGTGACTCGTCGCCCAAGGGAGAGACATCCGGCGGGCGCCGTGCTGGCTCAACGCCACGGACTCCGTCAGATGGGCATGGCTATGTCGAGGAAGTGGGACTAAGGAGACGCTTGGCTGGGGATGCCCGTCAGGCGCGCCACCTAGTGCGCCGCTAGGATCCGGGAGAGAATCGCCCTGGAGTCACTGTGGCACGCACCAGTTACGCCGTGCCATCGCCTGGAGCAAACTGGTGTCAGAATTGGCATCAACTAGAAGGGAAACAGATGGTGGCGCATACGGGATTCGAACCCGTGATCTCCGCCTTGAGAGGGCGATGTCCTTGGCCACTAGACGAATGCGCCACGGCTCGCAGACCGGCCGGAAAGCTGTACGAGGCCGGTGAGCGAACGTCATTATAGCCGACCCTCGTTCGTGACGCAAAGCCCCAGGAGCCCCTGCCCCGCTCGCGCGCCCCAGGTGCGAGCCTGCCGCAGTCCTTGACATGGTAGGGGTGGTTTGCTACAACCACCGATGTGCGTCGCCCCAATCGCGGAAAGGGGACCATGAGCTCGCCCCACGCCGACCCCACGCTCACGCTGGAGCCATCGATCCCCGAGGCTGTTCTGCGCCACCAGGCCGCGGTCCAAGAAGCGTTGCGCGCCGGCCTCACGTGGGGCCCCCTTGAGCTGCAGACCCTCCTCCACTACCACCTGGGCTGGGTTGACCAGGGCGGCGGGCCCGTGAGCGGAGGCGGGGGCAAGGCCCTTCGCCCTGCCCTGTGCCTCTTCGCCTGCGAGGCCGTCGGCGGGATCGCGGCTCAGGCCCTCCCTGCGGCAGTGGCGCTGGAGGTGATCCACAACTTCTCCCTCATTCACGACGATATTCAGGACGAGGACCAGGAACGACGACACCGCCCGACCGTATGGGCGGTCTGGGGCAAGCCTCGAGCCCTCGTCGCCGGCAACGTGATGCGAGCGCTGGCGGACACGGCCATCGACGGGCTCTCGCAAACCGGGACCGAGCCCGAACGCGCCCTGGAAGCGGCTGCCACCCTCAGCGAACGGTGCCTGGAAATGATCGAGGGCCAGTATCTTGACCTCGACTTCGAGACGAGACGGAACGTGACGACCGGCGAATACCTGGCGATGGTCTCGAAGAAGACCGGCGCGCTGGTGGAGGTCGCGATGCACCTGGGGGCGTTCCTGGGCGGTGGCGACGCGGCGCAGGTGGATGCGTTCCGTCGCTGCGGCAGGCTCCTGGGGCTCGCGTTCCAGGCTCGCGACGATGTCCTGGGCATCTGGGGCGATTCCGCCCTCACCGGGAAGGCCATCGGCGCGGACATCCGCCGGAAGAAGCAGTCGCTGCCCGTCGTCTACGGTTTCACGCAAGCAGGACCCGCCGACCGAAGGCGGCTCGAGGCGCTGTACGCGAACGACGAAATGGACGACCGCGCCGTATCGGACGTCATGACGATGCTCGACGGACTGGGCGCTCGCGACTACGCGCAAGCCGTCGCCGAAGAGCAGGGCCGGGAGGCCGCGCGGCTCATCGCCCAGGCCGAGCTGGACCCTGGAACCGCTGCTGCTTTCGATCAGCTCACGGACTTCATGGTCCATCGGAACCACTAATTGGGCCAAGGCGCTGCGGCGGATCGGCGGCGGCGTGAGTTCCCGTGCAGGGCGGCGAGTGGTATCATGGGCATGTCTCCGCGGTCGGTGGGGTCGGACGCTGTGCTATGATAGGCACGACCGTTGTGGGGCGCCCAGGCGGCGGCCGCCGATTCGCCGGAATACGGGTTCCACGCGCTACGAAGGTGAAGGAGGTAGAGAGGAGTTGACGCAGCAGCGGGAGAGCCTCCATCCGATGCCCAAGCTTCTGCAAGCGGCGGCAACCAGCGGACCCCTCAGAGCCTCCACCTACACCATCGCCCTGCACAGCGAAAAAGCCCCGGAGTTCATGGATATCACCGACTCGGTGCGCAGCGCCGTGCGGGAGTCCGGGGTCGCAATCGGGTTCGCCGTCGTTTACTCCAAGCACACCACGGCCGCTATCAAAGTCAATGAGTGGGAGCCTCTTCTCCTGCAGGACATGGAGCGCTTCCTGGGTCGGATCGCCGCCCCCGACGACAACTACCTCCACAACGACTTCACGATCCGCACCGTGAATATGAACGAGGACGAGTGCCCGAACGGCCACGCACATTGCCAGCACCTGGTCCTGAGCACGAGCGAGACCCTGCCGATAGTCGGGGGGCGCCCCCAGCTCGGCCAGTATCAGCGCGTGTTCATGGTGGAGCTGGACCGGCCCCGAGCGCGCGAGGCAATCGTCGTCGTCCTCGGAGTCTAGGCGAGGGTCCGATCACGCGAACCCAGGGAACGGTGGGGCCCCATGGAGCAGCGGTCCCCAGTCTCACGTGACACCGCGACTCCGCGCGCCCAAGCCGCCATCCGCATCAACCTCGAAAGCGCCACGCCCCGCGCCACGACCGTGGCATCGGCGCCGTTTGCCTCAGCCCCTGTGGCCAGCCTGGCCACCCTGCCATCGCTGGTCAAACGCCGCGACTGCCGTATCCGCACCGGCCCCGGCCGGGAAACCCATCGGCGGGCGTCGAAGACGGTCTACCGGGCCACGGCGATCACGAAGCGAAGGCTCCGCGCGCTCAAGGAGGCGACAGCATGAAGGCAGCGGTGTTCCACGGCCCCAATCGGCCCCTGGAGATCGAGGACGTGGAGATCGACAGGCCCATGGCGCGGGAGATCGTCGTGCGGACAGCCGCCAGCGGCGTGTGCCACAGCGACCTCCACTACGTGGAAGGGCTCTACGCTCGGGAGGCGCCCGCTGTACTTGGGCACGAAGCGGCGGGGGTGGTTGAAGATGTCGGCGAGCTGGTGGCCCATGTCAAGCCGGGGGACCACGTGATCTCGTGCCTCTCGGTGTTCTGCGGCGTCTGCGACCAGTGCCTGACGGGCCACCCGAACCGATGCAGCCAGAAACCCGCCCGAGGGCCGGGCGACCCACCCAGGATCCGCTACTCCGGCAGCGGCGCCCCCATAGCCCAAGCATTCAACCTGTCCACCTACGCGGAGAAGATGCTGGTCCACGAGAACGCGGTGGTGAAGATCACCGACTCGATCCCGCTGGACCGGGCCGCGCTCATCGGCTGCGGGGTGACCACTGGGCTCGGGGCCGTTTTCAACACCGCGCGGATAGAGGCGGGGGCCACCGTGGCCGTCTTCGGCGCCGGGGGCGTTGGGCTGGCCGCCATCCAGGGCGCGTACATCGCCGGAGCGCGCCAGATTATCGCCGTGGACCTGGGCGAGGTCAAGCTGGGCAAGGCAAGGGAACTGGGGGCCACCGACATCGTCGATGCCACGACCGGCGACCCCGTGCAGGCCATCCGCGACTTGACGGGCGGACGGGGCGTGGACTACTCGTTCGAAGCCATCGGCCTGAAACTGGCTGCGGAGCAGGCGTGGAACTGCCTGACGCCCGGAGGCATGGCCACGGTCATCGGCATGATCCCCGTGGGCCAGAAGGTGGAGATTGAAGGCAGCATGTTCCTCTCCGAGCGAAAGATCCAGGGGAGCGGCATGGGCTCCAACCGGTTCCGCGTGGACATCCCACGCTACATCGAGCTGTACCAGCAGGGTAGGCTGAAGCTGGACGAGATGATTACGCGGCGCGGGCGGCTTGAGGACGTGAACGAGGCGTTCCGGGCGATGAAGGCGGGTGAGGTCTCCCGCACCGTCCTGATGTTCGCGTAGGGGCCATGACGTACGCGGATGAGAACCGAGCCCTCGTACGGCTTGCCGTCGACGAGGTGGTGAACGGGCGCAACCTGGCCGCCCTTCCCGACTTAGTGGCGACGGACTTCGCGGGGCACGGCGCGGGCGGAGGGACGCCGATGGGGAGGCCTGAGTTCGACCGCGGCCTAGCGGCGGCGTTCGCCGCCTTCCCCGACATCCACGTGCGCGTGGAGGACCTGGTCGCGGAGGGCGACCGGGTGGCGGTCAGGACCACCGTGAGCGGCGCCCGCACGGGCAGCTTCCGGGACGTCCCGCCGTCGGGCTCCCCAATCAGCCTCCGCACGGTTCACGTCCTGCGGATCGAGTGGGGGAGGATCGCGGAGCGCTGGGGCAGCGGGTCCGAGCTCGGCCTGATGCGGCAACTCGGGCACGTCGCCCCCAACATCGGGTGGCCAGAACGGGCGGACGCGGCCCAGGACGACTCCGCGCGGATGTTGCTGCCCACGGTCC
>CAYTEC010000090.1:0-4679 GCA_964436745.1 uncultured Dehalococcoidia bacterium
TTCCAGTACTGGCGGGACTAACATAGCGTCTGGTACAACCATTAGGGGCAGGTCACGAGCAGGTGACCCCGGAATGATAGGCGTGGGTACAATGTCTGTCATGCTATATGAATCATCGGACCGCAGCTTGGTGGGTACCCCAGTGAATGCGATGATTTCCGAACCTACTAACGATGACAGCAGAGTCTATCAGAAGGGGACTTTCTATTTGACGGTCAATGCTACTATGCCATGGACCATAAAGATCGTAGCGCCAGTGGTGGTGCAGTGATCTGATAGCAGGCACGATTCGCAAGCGCGCCAAGGGGACGTGGACCCTTGCCTCCGCCACGCCCAGAATGGAGAAGCCCGACCACAACGCGCCAAACCTAAGGAGGCACCCATGACCAAGCCCGGCCCTCTGGAGGGCGTTCGAGTCGTTGATTTCACTCACATCGTCGCCGGGCCGCAGTGCACCCGCGCGCTCGCCGACCTGGGCGCCGAGGTCATCCGCGTCGAGCACGAGCAGGCCATCGATACCATCCGCAACGGCCCCCCCTTCGTCGGTGGCGAGCCGGGCATCAACCGCGGCGGCTCGTTCAACAACTTCAATCGCAACAAACTCAGCGTCTCCATCAACGCCCATCACCCCCTGGGCCTGGACCTGATCAAGCGCCTCATCGCGATCTCGGACGTCGTCGTCGAGAACTTTTCGGCGCGCGTGATGGACCGATGGGGACTCTCCTATGAGGAGCAGCGCAAGGTCAAGCCCGATATCATCTACGCCAGCATCACCGGGTTCGGCCACAACGGCCGCCTGGCCGACTACAGCACCTGGGGACCCACCGCGCAGGCGCTCTCCGGACTTACGCTCATGTCCGGCCTGCCTGGGGAGCGGCCCGCGGGCTGGGGCTACAGCTTCCTGGACCACACCGCCGGCTACTACGCTGCCATCGCCGTCTTGATGGCCCTCCACCACCGCAACCGCACGGGCGAGGGCCAATGGCTTGACCTCTCGCAGGTCGAAACCGGCATGGTCCTGGCCGGTCCCGCCACCCTGGACTACACAGTAAACGGCCGACCGTATCGACGACCCGGCAACCCCCCCGGCAACCGCTCCGCCCACCCTCGCGTCGCCCCTCACAACACCTATCGATGCGCGGGCGACGACCGCTGGTGTGCCATCTCCGTGTTCACCGAGGACGAGTGGACCCGCTTCCGCGATGCCATCGACGACCCCGACTGGGCCCGCGACCCTCGGTTCGCCGACAACGCGGGCCGCATTGCCAACGAGGACGAGCTCGACCGGCTCATCGAAGGCTGGACGACGGAGCGAACGCCGGAGGACGTGATGCACCGCCTCCAGCGAGCGGGCGTCACTGCAGGGGCCGTGCAGACGAACGCTGACAAGGCGGAGCGCGACCCGCAGCTGCGAGCGCGCAACTTCTTCCCCGAGGCCCCCCACCGGGAGGCGGACGAGACCCATCGGTTCGAGGGCTTCCCAGTCCAGTTCTCGCGCACGGAGGCGAGCGTCCGCCAGGCCGCGCCCCCGCTGGGTGCTGACGGCGCGTACGTCCTCCAGACGCTGCTGGGGTTGAGCGACGACGAGGTGGCGGAGCTCGCGGAAGAGGCGGCACTGTGAGCGCCGATGGTCTGGAGAGGGGGAACGCGATGACTGAACAGACATCCGGTGCTCTGAGCGACCTGGTGGTCCTGGACCTGGCTGACGAGAAGGGGATGTACGCAGGCAAGCTCCTGGCGGACATGGGCGCGCGCGTGATTCTGGTCGAGCCGCCCGGTGGCCACATGGCGCGCCACATCGGCCCGTTTCACGACGACCGGCCGGACCCCAACGCCAGCCTATCGTTCTGGTACCACGCCACCAACAAGGAGAGCGTCACCCTGGACATCGCGGACCCCGCCGGCGCCCGCGTTCTGCGCGACCTGGTGGGGAAGGCGGACATCGTCCTGGAATCGTTCCAGCCGGGCCACCTGGACTCGCTTGGGCTTGGCTACGATGCCCTCTCGGAGATCAACCCGCGCGTCATCATGGCATCGATCACCGGCTTCGGGCAGACGGGGCCGTACCGAGACTATCGAACGTCGGACCTGGTGGCGATGGCAATGGGCGGTCCGATGGCGAGCTGCGGCTACGACGACGTGCCCGGCGCGCCCCCGATCCGGTGCGACGGCTGGCCCGGCTACTCCACTGGCTGCCACTACGCGGTCATCGGCCTGCTGGCGGCCCTCTATTACCGCGACGTGACCGGACTCGGCCAGTGGGTCGATGCCTCCATCCACGAGGCGCTGTCCTGCACCACCGAGGCCGCGATGCCGCAGTGGTTCTACGCCCAGGCGACGCCAATCCGGCAGACGGGTCGCCACCACTCGCTCCTGCCGACCCCCTCCACCCAGTTCGAGACTGCGGACGGCAAGCTGGTCAACGTCTTCGGGGTCCCTCCGCAGACCCTGCCTCGATGGGACGCGCTGGTGGCGTGGATGGACGAGACCGGCATGGCGGGCGAGTTGAAGGACGAATCGTACCGACAGCTCATCCGGGAGGGCCAGCGCCGCGGTCCCCACGTCGAGAGGATCTTCAACGTCCTGCGGACCTTCATCGGCAGCCTCCCCGCCGACGAGGTGTACCATCGGGCGCAGCGGATCCGCATCCCGTGGGCGGTCATCCGGTCGCCCGAGGAGAACCTGGACGACGCCCACTTCCGCGAGGACCGAGGGTTCTTCGTGGAGGTGGAGCACCCTGAGGCGGGTGGCTCGTTCCTGTACCCCGGCGCACCGTACGTGTTCAGCGGCACGCCCTGGGCCGTCCGGCGTCGCGCTCCCCTGCTGGGCGAGGACAACGAGCGCGTGCTCGTCGGCGACCTGGGGCTCGGCGCGGGCGAGGTGGCGGCGCTGCGGGAGAGCGGGGTCATCTAGGCCCAGGCGTCGCGCTGGCCTCTCTCGCCGACCGGACGGTACAATACGGGAGGCGATCGGAGGGTCCGTCGCGGCCACGAGTGTGCGTGCCGTGGTGCGCGGTGTCCCGCCGGATTCGTCGGCGCGGTGCCCGGTGGTGCAGCGGTAGCACAGGGGACTTTGAATCCCCTGACCCAGGTTCGAATCCTGGCCGGGCAGCCAAAGCTACGCCGTACCTGAACTAGGAACTACCCAGCAAGGTCCCATCAACCTCGTTGGGGACAGTTTGGGGACACTCGCTCTCAAGAAGCGGTCTGCTCAGCTTGACGAAGGGCGTTCTCCACGATCCCCGCCGCCTCCTCCTGCATGCTCGGAGTCACGTGGCCGTAGATGCCCAGCGTGACGCTGATGGACCAGTGGCCCAGCCGCTCGTGGACGACCTTGGGATGAGTCCCGGCTTCCATCAATGATGGTGGGCGTAGGTACGGCGGAGGTCGTGCGGGCGGCGATCCACTGAGCTCAGCTTCCCTCGCCATCATTCGCAAGGTCTGGGGCACCACGTCGGGGTTGAGGAATGAGCCGTCAGTATTGGAGAACACGTAGGAGTCACTAGTCGGAGTCGACACCATCAACTGAGGCTCCTCCATGGCGCCGCTGGTGCTGAGGGAGGAGCAATCACGTCCAACAGTCGGAAGCGTGTCAGGAGGAGCAGGACGGCAGCGTGGATTGCCAGGATGCCAAAGAGCCCGTATTCATGACATCGCGGCCTCCACCACAGGGCGATGATGGAAGCTCCTAATCTCGAATGGACTCCCCAGCCGCCGCATACTATCTGATCAGCTCAGTTTATCGGGTCAGTTACCATAGGCGACCGAGGGCAGCCACAGCACCAATTGAGGCCAAATCACAACAACAGCCAAACCAACGAGTTGGAGGATGATGAACGGAATTACGCCCTTATAGATATGAATCAATTCCACTTCCTTCGGTGTCACTCCCCTGAGGTAGAAGATGGCAAATCCTACAGGAGGTGTGAGGAACGATGTTTGCAAGGCAACAGCGACAAGCACGAGGAACCAGATCAATATAGGTTGATCTATCACGCCGTAGCCGGCAACCGCAATATCAAGGCCGCCCACGACTGGAGATAGGAGAGGCAGAATAATCAGGGTTATCTCGATCCAGTCGAGGAAGAAGCCCAAAAGGAAGACCGCGCCAAGGATGACAAAAATGACGCCATACGAACCCAACGGAATTGCAGTGAGCGCTGCTTCGATGAGCTCGTCTCCCCCGAGGCCTCTCAAAACGAGGGCGAAACAGGTGGCACCGATGAAAATGCCAAATATGTATCCAGTGACATTGAACGTGCCTCTCACAACCTCCTTCAGCACTCCAAAATTCAGCTTTCTGTTGAGGGCTGCAAGAATGACTGCCCCCAGGGCGCCCACTCCGCTGGCCTCCGTAACCGTCGTGACGCCCGCGAAAATAGAGCCGAGAACTGCCAGAATGAGCAGTACCGCTGGGAGCGCCGATTGAACAACACTCCAGACAACTCCGAACGAAAGTGGGGGCCGGTCCTCAGGAAGAGGGGCCTTGTCGGCCCTTAAGAAGGAAAAGCCCAGTATATAGACGACATACATGGTTCCAAGGATTAAACCAGGAAACACGGCGCCCATGAACAAGTCGCCCACGGACAGCCCCAATTGATCGGCCATAATCACCAGCATGATGCTGGGCGGGATAAGGATGCCGAGGGTACCCGAAGCGGCGACGGTACCCACGGCAAA
>CAYTEC010000091.1:0-4466 GCA_964436745.1 uncultured Dehalococcoidia bacterium
GGGCTAACGCAGCCCCCCAGTAGAATATCGGCAAGGACTGGCCCGGCGTTTCGACAGGCCAGTCCTTGCCTTAGACTGAGTCAGTAATCAATTCGTGCCCCCGCAATGGGGGATATAGCTCCCCAGCAAGAAACCCGGTCGCGTGAAGGAGACGGGATGCAGCGGTACATCGTCCGCCGGTTGATCCTTGGCGTCTTGACCATGTTCGTCGTGTCCCTGCTCATCTTTGGCATGGTACGCATCGCCCCCGGTGATGTCGCAATGACCATCGCCTCCCAGGGCGAAGAAGAGGGAGCGGACATCCCCATAGAGGTGATCGAGGAGATTCGAGCGCTGCTGGGTCTCGACGCGCCCCTGCACATTCAGTACGGAAACTGGCTGTGGGACACAGTTACGCTGCAATGGGGGGAGTCCTATTTCGACAAGCTGCCCATCACTGATGAGCTGGGAAGACGGTTCCCGGTCACCCTTGAGCTCATGCTATTGGGCGTCTCCATTGCCATGGTCATTGGCCTGCCCCTGGGAGTGCTCATGGCACTCAAGCAGGACACCTGGATGGACTACGTCGCCAGAATATTCTCCCTGGCCGGCCTATCGGTGCCTAGCTTCTGGTCGGCCACACTGATCATCGCCGTCGGCATGTACTTCCTTAATTGGGCTCCCCGCATCGAGTGGGTCAGCATCTTCGAGGATCCTTTGGGCAATCTGAGTCTCTACTCTTGGCCTGCGCTCACCCTGGGGTGGATCGTGATGGCGACCCAGGCTCGCATGCTACGATCCTCCATGCTGGAGGTGCTGCGCCAAGACTACGTCCGGACGGCGCGCGCAAAGGGGCTGGCCGACATGGTGGTGACGACCCGGCATGTCATGCGCAACGCCATGCTGCCGGTGGTAACCGTCATCTCCTTCACCGTGATCCTTGCCATGGGCGGATCGGTCATCACGGAGCAGATCTTCAACCTGCCCGGCATGGGGCAATATCTGGTCACGGCCATGACCCGCCGGGACTACCCGGTGGTCCAGACCGTGGTTCTCCTCTTTGCTGCCTGGATCATCCTGATCAACCTGGCAACGGACCTGGCATACGCCTGGCTCGATCCGAGAATCCGATACACGTAGTCCGAATCCTCAGGGGGTATCGATGATCGCGCGAGGGCAGCAAGAAACGCTCCTCGGACGTCGGCGGGTCGACGCCCTTCCGGTGCGGGCTCGAAAGGAGCTGTTCAAGTTCATTCGGACCAAGCCCCTGGGAGCCGTGGGCCTCCTCATCGTCGTGGTCATGGCCGTGCTGGCACTGACCGCCGATTTCATCGCCGGGGACCCGCTGCTCAATAACTACAATGTACTCACCGCACCGCCCTCGATGGAGCACTGGTTCGGCACCGATGACCTGGGTAGAGACCTGTGGGCGCGCATCGTCTTTGGCGCCCGTATATCGCTCTACGTCGGATTCCTCTCAGTCGCCTTCGGCTCGGGGATCGGAGGCTCGCTGGGCATCATCGGCGCCTTCTACGGGCGAACCGTGGACACTGTCATCCAGCGCGTGGTAGACGCCATGATGGCGTTCCCCAGCCTGATCCTCGCGCTCACCATCGTCGCCACCCTGGGGCCCGGCCTGGACAAGGTGATCTTCGCCATCGCCATCGTGCAGATACCACGGGCTTCCCGTGTGGTGCGCTCCCAGGCGCTGGCGATCCGCGAGACGGACTATGTCTCCGCGGCTCGCGCCATCGGCGCCAGCGACACGCGCATCATGTTCCGGCACATCTTCCCGCAGGTTGTCGCGCCCTGGCTCATCATTGCCTCGGCCGGCCTGGGGGCCGCGATCCTCACCGAGGCCTCCCTGAGCTTCCTGGGCCTAGGCGTACCTCAACCGGAGCCGGCCTGGGGCGGCATGCTTTCCGGGCGCGCCAGGGACTACTACGCGGTGGCCCCGTGGATGGCCATTTGGCCGGGGGTCGCCATCTCTCTAGCGGTCTACGGGTTCAACCTCTTTGGCGACGCCCTGCGTGACGTCCTCGACCCCAGGCTGCGAGGGACGTAGGTTCCCACGAATCCCAACACCAAGGTCAACTTTGAAGAAACCCCCTGGGGTACGTCCCCAGGGGGTTTCTTCGCCGCCTCCGCGGCCGCGAGGATCGTGGCCTCATCGCCAAGCCTGCCAGCGATCCGCAGGCCGACCGGGACACCCACGGGCCGCTCCCGAAAGGAAGGGTCCCGCTGGGACTCAGGCGACCGGGGGCCGGTGTTGTGCCCAGGGCCTCGCGGCCTCCAGGGCCGCGGAGGCACGCAGGACCGTGGCCTCGTCCCCCAGCCTACCAGCGATCTGCACTCCCACCGGGAGCTCGACCGCGCCGCTTTCGGACGGTAGGGCGGCAAGTGGGCTGACGAAGCCGCACGGGACGCTCGCCACCGGGTTGCCCGTCATGTTGTAGACGTAGCAGAAGGGGTTGAATCCCCACATCGGGTCGACGGGGCGCGCGCCAATCGTATCGGGCCACCCTTCCACGGGAAACGCGGGAACGGCGGTGGTTGGGGTCAGCAACAGATCGTACCGCTGGAACAGCTCCCGCAGGCCGGCCCGGTGCCACTCCATCTCCCGCAGCGCGATAGAGAGGTCCGCCGCGCGCCACCCGCGCGCCGCTTCCAGCCCAGCCCGCAGGCTTGGTGTCAGCAGGTCCGGACTCTGATCCATGAAGTGGCCGTAGGCGGCGGACATATCGCTCAGGAAGAGCGAGACGAAGGTGCCTCGCGTGGCCTCCTCGTCCAGCACGAAGTCCAGCTCCTCCACGTCGGCGCCCAGGTCCTCGAACACCCTCGCCGCTGACTCCGCGCGGGCGCGAACCTCCGGGTCCACCGCCGCCGTGCCCCAGTCCGGGCTCCAGGCGATGCGCAGCCCCGCCACCCCTCTCCCGAGCGCGTCCTGGAAGTCAGGGGAGCCATCGGGGATAGAGAGAGGATCGTCCGCATGCGGCCCCGCCATAACCTGCAGGAGGAGGACGGCGTCGCGGACGGACCGGGAGAGCGGGCCGTTCTGGGGAAGGGGGCTCCACGGGCCGCGGCCTCGGTAGCTCCGTGGCACCCGGCCGTGGGTCGGCTTTATGCCGTAGACGCCGCAGAAGCTGGCGGGGATACGGATCGAGCCTCCGCCATCGCTCCCCTCGGCAAACGGGCTCAGGCCCGCGGCCACGGACACGGCAGCACCGCCGCTGGAGCCGCCGGAGGTGCGTGACAGGTCCCACGGGTTGCGGCACGGGTCGCCCAGCAGGTTCTCCGTCGTGCCCCGATGTCCGAACTCGGGCGTATTCGTCTTGCCAATGATGATGGCCCCGGCCCGTCGCACACGCTCCACGTGGATTGCGTCCCTCCGGGGGACGTAGTCGCGGAACATCAGCGACCCGTGGGTGGTGCGGATGCCCGCAGTGGGCGTGAGGTCCTTGATGGGCAGCGGAAGGCCGTGCAGGGGACCCAACTCCGCCCCCGCCATCACCTCGGCCTCCGCCTTCCGTGCCCCGACCATGGCCTCGTCGGCGCACACAGTCAGGAAGGCGTTCAGTGAGGGATTCAGGCGCTCGATCCGACTCAGGTACGTCTCGACAATCTCGACCGGCGAGACCTCGCGCGCCCTGATCCATTCCAGGAGCTGCCATGCGGGCGTGAAGGCCAAATCCTCAGACAACATCCGCGCGCCTCCGTGCAAGGTCTCAAACGGTCGGCAGGATATGCATTCCCCAAGCAGCGTGTGTCAGACGAGCAGCGGCGGGACCGGGCCTCGCTGTCCTTCAACGGGCCTTGACTCGCCAGAGAGGGGAACCGCATACTTAGCACGTCCCTGGCGTCCGCCCATAGCTCAGCGGATAGAGCACCGGGCTTCGAACCCGGGGGTCGGGGGTTCAAATCCCTCTGGGCGGGCCACGACTCGCGCCCCAGCTTCAGTAATAGTGGCAACCCCGCCGTTCTCGGCTGCGGTCCCGCACTCGCGGTTGGCCTTCGCGTCACAACTGACGCCACCCAGGTTATCGGTCGGAGCCAAGGAGCGGGTCTGCACACGAGGGCAGTGCCGGCAAGGCTGCGACGGGACCCCGCGTGCAGACTTGAGCGGCGGCGCAATGGTCTCAGAGCTTCCCGGTGAGCATCAGCACGCCGATGGCGATGAACGCCACCGCGGAGCCCCGGGACACCCACTCCAAGGGCACGAACCGGGTCACGACGGTCCCCACGAGGACTCCGAGGATCGTCACGACGACGAGCGCCGCTACGGCCCCGAGCAGCACCGGGATGGGCTTGCCGGTGCGTGACGTCATCGTGATGACCGCGAGTTGGGTCTTGTCCCCCAGCTCCGCCAGGAACAGCAGGCCGAACGTGCCGATCAGCAGTCTCCAATCCACGGCTCGGATTCCTTTCATAAGGGCGTTTCCGTCTGTGGCGGTCGAAGGACCAATCGCGGAGGCTTCGCGGCCACGGCC
>CAYTEC010000092.1:0-4452 GCA_964436745.1 uncultured Dehalococcoidia bacterium
AGAGTGGCATCCACCACGCCCCGACCCACTGGCGCCGGTAGCGTCGGAAGTGCCGTGCGACCGTCGGTGTCGACGAAGGGCTGGAGGTGGCGTGCAACGGCCGGGGGTTCTCGAGGCGGGACGCGGACCCACGGCTGAACCTCCAGCGGAGATCGAGATGCCACGCCCCCCCGACTCGGCAGATTGGCCGGAGCCTCGGAGCTCTGGTCCATGAGAGAAGACAAGTTCGCCACCGCGGCGATCGTCGCGGTTTCCCTGTACCTGGGCATGGCCCTAGTCTACGCGGCGGTCACCGGGGCATCCGTTCCCCTGATATCCGCGCCCCTCGCCCCGATCATCGCCGTGCTCATCGCCGCGATCGCGGCGATCTGGCGGCTGCGCCCCACCTATCGCGTGAACCTGGCCCTCGCCGCTTTCACGACTCTACTCGCGCTGATGGCTGCGGAGGTCGCCCTCGCAGTCGCGCGGGACGATGACCGGAGCGAGCTGGAGGTGGTCAGGGATCTAAGAGGCGAGGGCGTCGATGCCTATCCGCCGGTCGTGCCAAAGCAGTTTATGGACACAGGGCTGATGATGGATGGAGAGGAAGTTTTTCCCCTGGCGGGCGTCGCTGGCAGGACCACGGTCTATTGCCGAGAAGCGGGGGGAATGGTGCTCTATCGCGCGGATGAGCACGGCTTCCACAATCCCCCGGAACTCTGGGCACAAGGGGCCATCAATGTGGCGGTCATCGGAGACTCGTACACCAAGGGCGGCTGCGTGGAGTCGGACAAGAACGCCGTGGCGTTGATCAGAGAGGTCCATCCGTCCACGCTGAACCTCGGAATGGGGGGCAGCGGTCCGGTGCTGGAGCTGGCGACTGTGAAGGAGTACCTTGGAGATCTGGAGCCACGCACCGTCCTCTGGTTCTACTACGAAGGAAACGACGTTGGCAACCTGGGCCTTGAGATGAGGCGGTATCCGCTCTATGATAGGTACTTGAACCACAACTACCGCCAGGACCTCCGCATCAAGCAGGAGGAGGTGTCGCAGGCGCTCGCCGCCTTCGCCATGCGGGGTTTGGAGGTGGCGCAAGACGTGAGAGAGCCGCGCTCGGTGATGGGCCGAGCGCTCGACCGGCTGCTGCTCAGAGAGACCGCGGCCAGAATAGAGAGCCTGGCGGCGGACCGCGAGAGCGGGGAGGGGCCAGAACAGCCCGGCAACTGCGTCTACGACCACGATTGGACCTCCGAGCTCCGTGCCCTCAAGCGGGTCCTCGCCGACGCCGACGTGTTCGTGAGCTCCTGGGGCGGAGAGATGCGCTTTGTTTACCTGCCAGCCTGGTCCAGGTACGCGCCCGACACCGCGCCCTGCCTGTCCAGTGAGGCGAGCCTCAAGGAAGCGAGCCTACGGGGGCTTCGCGGTGAGGTGCTTGCCATCACAGGGGATCTGGGCATTCCGACGATCGATGCCCAGGCCGCGTTCGACGGCCACGCGGATGTCCTATCGCTCTTCGCTTTCAGAGATCAGCCGGGGCACTACAATGAGGCGGGCTACCGACTGTTGGCCGAAACGGTGCTCTCCGCGATGGGGGCCGAGAAGCAGCAGGCGACGCCTCCCGAGGGCCTTCGGGACCACGTGGTCAATGGATCGTTCGAGGCGGGGGATGGCGCGGAATGGACTGAGGACATCGACGGCAGCCTGGACGCCATCACCGAGCCGAGTCCTGCCGAGGCGCTCCGAGGCGACGCCTCGATGAAGATCGATGTGGCCTCGAGCAAGGCGCTGGGCATCGCTCGACGATTCCAAGAGGTCCCGGTAATCCCCGGAGAGGTCTGGAGCGTGGCGGCCTGGGTGAACGTGGTGAGGCTGTCCGATGCCAGCGTTCGCCTGCGCCTCCGATGGCTGGGCGCGTATGACGACTTCCTCACGCAGGAGACCGTGACGGACGGCTGGGTCCATCTCAAGATCCAAGATCGCCGCGTGCCCGCGGGCGTGACCACGCTCAGGATCCAGCTCGGAATTCGGGCCAACCTCGGCGAGCCTGGCGGCGGCGGTGGGACCGCCTACTTCGACGATGTGGTGGCCGTCAAGTCGCCCCGGGCGCCTAGCCAATGATGGCCGATATCGCCAGGGAAGTGACGCAGAGCGGCGCGGACGCGGCCCAAAGCCATCCGCCCCTTCCGATGCTGCCGTGCGCATCCACGCGGGCGCCCAACGACGTTCGAGAGGACGAGCCGTGCTGAAGAGGATGTGGCGAGGGTGGCTCAGATTGGTCGAGGTGCTGGGGACCGTGCAGATGGTCATCCTGCTCTCTATCGTGTACTGGACCCTGTTGGCCGTCACCGCGTTGCCTCACAGGCTCCTGGCGGACCCGCTCAGCCTCCGGCGCCCCGCCACGTGGAGGCCCCGAGCGAACCCACAGCCGCAGCCAGGCGAGCCGAGGTCCGAGATGCGGCGGCAATACTGACGGAGAATCGGCGATGTGGACCCTCGGAATATCCTGCTACTTCCATGACTCCGCGGCGGCTCTCCTCAAGGACGGCGTGCTCGTCGCCGCGGCGGAAGAGGAGCGATTCACCCGCAAGAAGCACGACAATGGCTTCCCTCACAACGCGATACGGTTCTGCCTGGAATACGCCGGCATTTCAGGAGGGGATCTGGACCACGCCGTATTCTATGAAAAGCCGTTCCTGAAGTTCGACCGGCTCCTCAGAACCTCCCTACAGGCGTTCCCGCGATCGTACCTGCTCTTCGTCCAGAGCATGCGCACGTGGCTCACTGACAAGCTGTGGGTCAAGAGCCACATCGCCCGGACGTTGGGGCTTCCACCGGCGCGCGTTCTCTTCTCCGACCACCACCTGTCCCACGCGGCGAGCGCCTACTACTGCTCTCCGTTCGCGGAGGCGGCGGTCCTCACCTTCGACGGCGTCGGCGAATGGGCCACCACGGCCATCGGCGCCGGCAGTGGGCGCGAATTGCGGCTGAGCAGCGAGCTCCACTTCCCCCACTCCCTGGGTCTCCTGTACAGTGCGTTCACGGCGTTCCTGGGATTCGAGGTCAACGAGGGCGAGTACAAGGTGATGGGGATGGCGCCGTACGGGACGCCCAAGTACGTCGATAGGGTCTACGAGGTGGTCCGACCAGGCCCGCAGGGGACCTTCACCCTGGACCCTCGGCATTTCTCGTTTCACTACGGCCTGCGACGCCCGTACACCAGCAGGTTTCTGCGACTGTTCGGTGAGCCGCGCGACCCGGACATGCCCTTCTTCGCGGGGCATGGCGAGAGCCCGTCTTCCTCCGACGCCGCCCTCCGCGGCGAGGACGTGCATCAGCGCAACCAATACTACGCCGATGTCGCGGCCAGCATCCAGGCGGTCACGGAGGAGCTGGCCCTGGGCCTCGCCCGGGAGGCGCACCGCGTCACGGGATCGAGGAACCTCTGTCTGGCGGGTGGAGTTGCCTTGAACTCGGTGGCCAACGCGAAGATCCTTCGGGAATCCCCGTTCGAGAAGCTCTACATTCAGCCGTCAGCGGGCGACGGCGGCGGCGCGCTGGGGGCCGCGTTGGTCGCTTGGCACGACGCTCCCGGCGCCGACCAGCGATTCGTCATGGAACATCCCTATTGGGGGCAGGCTTACACCGACCAGGAGACGCGCGAAGCGCTCGACGCCGCCGGGGTCGACTATCAATACGTGGGGGATGAGCCGCGGCTCTTGGACGAGGTGGTCCGGCGGCTGGTGGATGGACAGGTCATCGGCTGGTTCCAGGGTCGCGCCGAGTGGGGACCCAGGGCGCTGGGGAACCGCAGCATCCTGGCGGATCCCCGCCGGGCGGACATGAAGGACATAGTTAACGAACACATCAAGTTCCGGGAGCCCTTTCGGCCCTTCGCGCCGTCCGTCCTGGCGGAGCGTGCCGAGGAGTTCTTCGACCTCGACGACGCCCAGGGCTCTCTTCCCGCGCGGTTCATGCTGCTGGTCGTGCCGGTCCGCGCAGCCGCGCGGGATATCATCCCGGCGGTGGACCACCTGGGCACGGCCCGCCCGCAGCTGGTCCACGCGGATACGAACCCCCTCTTCCACGAGCTCATCAAACGATTCGGCGACGCCACGGGAGTGCCGGTCCTGCTGAACACCTCGTACAATGTCCGGGGAGAGCCAATCGTAAACTCGCCGTCCGATGCCCTTCGGACCTTCGAAGTCAGCGGACTGGACGCGACGGTGCTGGGCCACTTCATCGTATCCAAGAGAGAACGGCCTCGCTGAACGGACGGCATGGCGACAGGAGCGGCGCGGGATAGATGAAGGCAGCGTTCAGGGACCTGGGTCTGAGAATAGGAATCGCGGGCGAGCTCCTCGCGTTCCTGTGGCGCCGCAAGATGTGGTGGCTGCTCCCCCTGGTGACGGTGTTGACGATGCTTGGGCTGCTGCTGGCGTTCGCGAGCGCCACCGGAGTGGGACCGGCCATCTA
>CAYTEC010000093.1:0-4399 GCA_964436745.1 uncultured Dehalococcoidia bacterium
TTTCCTGTCCAGGTCTAACATTACTCCTGGACTAGTTTTCGGGGGGCAGGCCAGCGTGTTAGAGTGCCTCTCACACCGAAGAGGTCCATCTGCATCTGGGCGTCCGCGGACCGGCAGGGCATTCGGCGAATCGAGGGGGGTGCGCTCTCTTGCGGGACCAGCCGGGCGACGCCCATCGTGCCGCCATGAATAGTGCAAGCCCGTGGAGAGCTCCCTGATGGAAGTCTCGCCCCCGAGCCCCCACCGATGGGTCGTGGCGCTCGTCGTCCTGCCTCTGCGCATCTCGATTGGGCTGAATGTCTTCGCCCCAGCACCCCTGTTCCCAATCATGATGGACCATCATGACATAGGCCGCGGCACGGTCAGTCTCATGGTGACGTCTGTATTCCTAGTCCTCACCTTCTTCCTGATACCCGGTGGAACCATAGTGGCCAGGATCGGCACCCGGAGAGCGTGCCTGTTGGGCGGGCTGCTCATGTCATCGGGCCTCCTCATGGGTGTGGCGCCCACGTTCACTCTGCAGGTGGCGCTCAGAGTGGTGTTTGGCCTGGGGGCCGCCATCATGATTCCCGCATCCGCGGCGATCTTGGGCCAGTGGATGAAACCTCAAGAGCGGGGCCCGTTGGCAGCCATCTACCTGATGGGTGAAAGCGGTGGAGTGGCGTTCGCCATGTTCATCGGCGTGGCCACGGCCAATGTCCTTGGATGGGAGAACGTCTTTGCCGTGTACGCGGGATTCGCCCTCGTCAGCACCGTGGCATGGGGCCTCCTCGGCAGACAAGCTCCTGTGACCACGTCCGAGACCACCTCCTTTCGGGAGGTGCTGGGCATGCTCCGCGAGCGTCGGACCCTACTGCTCTCATTCGCGGGGGTTGGTCCCATCGCCATGTTCATCTCGTTCGCCTCCTGGCTGCCCACCTACTACAACGAGGCCTTCGGGATGGAGCTGGAGCGAGCGACCCGCCTGGCGGCGGTGATGCCGCTGACGGGGACGGTCATGAACGGCGTCGCCGCCGTGATCCTGGGCCGCTTCCAGGCGAGGAAGCCGGTGTTCGTCATCACGGGCATCGCGGCGCCGATCCTTGGCTATGGCACCTTTCTCTTCTTCAATGTGCCCCTCGTTATCGTGTCCGTCGTCTTGTTGTCAACGGTGTTCTGGCTATTCCTTCCAACGCTGTTCACCATCCCACTGGAATTACCCGACGTGAGACCTGAGAACGTGGGGATCATGCTCTCCGGGGTCCTGACACTTGGAAACGGCGCGGCGGTGCTGGCCCCTTTCGTCGTGGGCGCCACCACGGATGCGTTGGGGTCATACGTGCCGAGCTTGAGCGTCCTGGCCATCTTCCCGGTCACCGCCCTGGTGTCGGCGGCATTCCTCCGCGAAATCGGCGGCAGGCGAGTCGGGAACGCTCCCACCAGGGCTTCAGAATAGGGCCGCGCCTGGAGCATGGGTCCGTGTACAACGTGGGCTGTCTTGAGCCTCTCACGTGAAAAAGGGAAAGCTTGGAATGGGGATGGGGACCGTGAAGGCATCTGGCGATGGCCGCCGGCGGGGTCCTCCTGCTGACGGCTGTGCTGTTCACCTTCGACCAGACCGTTGGCATTCCCGTACCGCGTGGATGCGAGATCACCTCGACCTCGAATCGCCTGATCAGCACCGCCACGAGCGAGGCCAGCGTGGGCACCCGCGTCGCACAGCACCGCATCTCGTGGCGGGCGTTCCTGGAACGGCCCTTGCTCGGGTGGGGGCAGGACAGCTACGGCAGGCTCTACGATCGCTTTCTACGGACCTCCGACCAGAGGCGCGGCAGCTTGAACTTCGATCATCCACACAACCAGGTGCTGGAGGATCTGTCCACCAAGGGGATCGTGGGCGCCGCCGCTTACGCTGTCTTGTGGGGAAGCGTGGTTTGGGCGATTGTCCGTCGCCGGCGACCGCCCCGCGACGAGGTCATCGCATACGCGGTCCTGGGGCCCTTGTCGCGTACTTCGTCCAGAACCTGTTCGTGTTCGACACGCCTGCGACCGCTCTCCAGTGGGTCCTGCCTGTAGCCTGGGCGGCGGGACAGGAAACGCTGGCCCGTTCCACCGTCGCTCCTCCCGCGCAGCCGGAGAGCCGTCGGTGGCGTGCCCTTAGCGGTGCCCGCGAGTCCCGCGTTCCCCCCGCGCTGCGGGGAGTCGCTGCTCGGAGCGCAGCCGTCGCCCTCGCCTCTCTGGTCCTGGTTGCCGCGATCTATTCGATGACCTACCGGCCGTTCGACGCCGCCCGGACCTTCGCCACCGCGCTCTACGCCCCCATCGGCCTCGACGAGAGACTGGACTTGGCCCGCCAGAGCTTCGACGCCTTCCCCGCCATGGCGAGCGCCACCAGGCTGCGGATGTTTCTAACGGTGGACGACATGTGGGACGGCATGAGCGCCTAGGAACGGGACACCGCGCTCGAGTTTAACAACGCGGAAGCGAATTTCACCGTGAAGAGTGACCCCAAGAGCGCCCGTCTGCTCGCGACAGTGATTGCGACGGTACAGCAGGCGATCGGGCCATCTCCGAGGCTGGCGGAGCTCAGCCCATCCCTGGAGGTGCTGGAAGATCTGGCGCCGGAACGGACGTTCACCCACCAACTCTTGGCCCGGCAGGCACTATACATTGGTGACCCCCGGGAGGCCTCGCGAATCAGCGAATCGTTCGTGGATCGGGCGCCCGCCACGAGAGTCGACTTCGATGAGATCAGCCGCGTCGCTCGGGAGGCGTTGGGTGCGGCCGCACAACAGGGGGGAGATGCCGGCGACTAGTCTAACGCGCCCTGTTCACTGCAAGCCAATGACGCCGCCTGTCGCCCACATGCTCTGGTGCTATCGAGAAACCGCGAAACCGATCCAGACAGCCGTGAGACCCAGCGAGATCTGCAGACCGACGTTCGCGGCTGCCGCAAGCATGTGCCCATCGCGGACCATCACGACCGTCTCATACCCGAAGGCGGAGAACGTGGTGAAGCCTCCGAGCAAGCCAATGAAGATCAGCGCCCGCGTCCCTTCCCCGAGGAATTGACGCGACCCCGCCAGTCCGGCGATAAGGCCGATGAGAAGACACCCTACAACGTTTACGGTCAGCGTGCCGAAGGGAATCCAGGAATCTCCCAGCATAGAGCGGATCCAGAGCCCGACCAGGTATCGCGCCACCGAGCCAAGGAAGCCCCCAGCCCCGACCAGAATCACGGTCATGACAAGTCGTTCCTATCGGGCGAGCGCCCTGATCACAATTGGACAAGCGTCGGATGGCGCGGCGGCACGGCTCTTCGACGCCCTGCTGTCGCGAGCGCCGAAGGGCCGCACGTTTGCGCGGTCATGATTCTAGCATGTTCGGCCGACGTCCGACGATGCGACCAGAGTGAGCTGACCTGGGAAGCGGCGGGGCAATTGGGCGGCTCGTTGCGGCCGGAGGGCGCTTGACGGGAATCCTTGTGGGAATTGGCTGGGCCACCGGATCGTCCGCACGGCCTGCATTCGTGCATCGAAGAGACGGGGGCCGTGTTCGAACAAGCCATCGCCGGCGAACCACCATCGCGCCGGTGGCCCTTGTGGCCTGGAGAGGTTTCAACCGAGGGGATATCCACGGGGTCGGGCCCAAAAACTCCTGGCTGGAGGAGCCGGCATCACGTCAGGCGGACCTGCCGCGACTGGAAGAGGGGTACGAGCACACGCCCTCAACGAATTGGTGGGGCGCTGAACGCCGCGCGCTGTTCCACTCAAACCCAGCGCGGGTTCGTGCGTGGAGCCGGTCGGACCGGCCTCGGAGCGGGGGTCCATGCCACGCTCCACGGGCGGCTACATGCCCCACGGGACCGGAGCCTAAGCGAGATGCCCTTTCAGGTACTCCCGCAGAAGGACACGACCCCTGTGAAGTCGTGACTTCAGGTTGACCACGGTGAGGCTCAATACCTCGGCCGCTTCCTCATTGGTCAGCCCCTGGACATCCCGCAGCACCACTGCGGCGCGTTGCGCCCGCGCCTTCGCCGCCGTCTCGGCCTCGTGCGCGGTTTCCGCGATCTTGGCGATCAGCTCGTCACTCCCGCAGTCCTTGATCAGGAAGGTGTCGGCCCCCGATGTGATGCTCTCCTCCTTGTGGTCGGGAGTGGCGGTGAAGCAGAGCACACCCTTGTCACTGAACGAGGCTTTGACGTGCCTCGTCGCCTCCGCTCCATCCATCTTGGGCATCTGTGCGTCCATGATGACCACGTCAGGCACGAGCCGGACCGCTTCCGCTACCGCCTCGAGGCCGTTGGCTGCCGTGCCGACTACGTCGAACCTGCAGTGGCTGGACAGAAGCCGACGGAGGCCATCTCGAACGAGTGTAGGGTGTCAGCGAAAGTGAGACACTTTCGAACCGAAGACTCAGG
>CAYTEC010000094.1:0-1140 GCA_964436745.1 uncultured Dehalococcoidia bacterium
GTCCACCGCCGGTCCGCGATCACGAGGCGGTGCCGCCTCGGCGAGATCACGATGTCGGTCGAGGTTACGAGCCCACGGGAGCTGTCGCGCATCCGCGCCTACCTCAACGAGGAGCCCGGGACGCTAGAGTGGCTGCAAGGATATGTGCAGGCCGGGGACGTGCTCTACGACGTTGGAGCCAACATCGGACTATATTCAATCTACGTAGCTAAGAGGCACGGGGGCAGCGTGCCGGTCTATTGCTTCGAGCCCGAGTCCCAGAACTACGCTGCCCTGAACCGAAATCTGTACCTGAACAGCGTGTCTGATCTGGTGACGCCGTTCTGCCTAGCGCTGACCGACCAGCCGCGGATCGAGGCGTTCAACGTGCGTGGCCAGCTGCGAGCCGGCGGGGCGATCCACCAGTTCGGGTCGACGCTAGACGACATGGGCCGGCCGTTCTCGCCGATCCACAGGCATGGGATGCTGGGCGTCGCGCTCGACGACCTTCATGCCGCCTACGGGCTCCCGTTCCCGAGCCACATCAAGATCGACGTGGACGGGCAGGAGGCCGCGGTCATCGCCGGGGCGGCTCGTACGTTATCGGACGAGCGTTTGAAGAGCGTGTCCATAGAGGTGACGGACATCCCGCAGCGGGCTGACGGCACCCGCGCCATCTTCGAAGCCTTCGAGGCCGCCGGGTTCCAGGTGGTGAGCCGCGCGAGCACGCGCCCGGCGCGCCCGGACCACCTGAGCAGCAACATCGTGTTCGCCCGTCACGGTCGCGATGGCGGCTGAGGCGCCGGGTGCAACTAGTCGCACTGTCCGTAGGTGTTCCGGGCCTACAAACGCAGCCGCCGTCAACCGGCGGTTCGCCTGGGTGGCCGGGCTGGACGGGCGGTGAGCGCGGCGCGCTCGACGGGCGAGCGAAAGACGGTCGCGGTCTTCGACCTGGACGGCACTCTGACTCGTTACGATGCCTTCGTCCGCTTCCTCCTCGGTTCGCTGCTGCGGACTCCGGCCCGGTGGCGGCACATCCCGGCCCTCGTCATGGCCGTCGCCGCCTCCGCCATGGGTCGCCGGGACCGCACGTGGCTGAAGACTCGATTCCTCCGACTGGTCCTCGCCGGAGTGCCCAGCGAGACCATGGAACGCCGCGTG
>CAYTEC010000094.1:1240-4318 GCA_964436745.1 uncultured Dehalococcoidia bacterium
CCCGAGAAGGTGCGGCGCCTACACGAACTGCTGGGGTCGGAGCGAGACGACGTCTGGGTCGTCGCGTACTCGGACCATCATTCCGACTTGCCGGTGCTCCTCTGGGCCGACAAGGGGGTGGCGGTGAGCCCGACGCCGACCCTGGCGCGAGCCGCCGCGGAGCGCGGCCTTCGGGTCGCCCTCTGGTGATGCGCTGCCTCGTAGCGGCGACTCGTTCGTTCCTGTGATAGACTGAACTGGCATATGGCCCGAACGCCGCGCCGGGGAATAACGCTAGCGGGAGAGGTTCCCGCGGCGGCCCGGTAGCGTGCGGGCCGACGACGTGGACCGGGAGCGCCATGACGACGGGCATGCGACAGCGGGTCGTCCGCGATGCGGGGCTCCTGGTGAGCAGGAGCATATTCGGGCGGGCCATCGGCTACCCGGTCGCGTTGGTCACGGCCCGAGTGCTGGGGCCGGAGGTGTTCGGCCTCCTCCAGCTGATCAACTTCATTCCTGGCCTGGCCAAGTACGGGGGCCTGGGGTACGGCGCGGTTGCGGTCCGGGAGATCTCGCACCTCAGAGGGGCTGGCCGCGCGGGCGATGAGCAGGCGGTGAGGAACATCTCCTTCACCGCGGACATCGTGTGGTCCCTGGTGCTCTCCGTTGCCGTGGTGGGAGTCTCCTTCTTCTTCGATCGCGCCGAGGTGCGGTGGGGGCTTCGCATCGCCGCTGTGGCCCTCTTCATCCGGCAGCTCTCGCGCCTGTACGTGGTCAACATCCGGTTGGCGCGGAGGTTTCCGCTCCTCGCGAAGGTGCAAGTTCTTGGCGAGATCGTGTCCGCGATCGCCATCGTTGGGACAGTGTCCTTCTGGGGCATCTACGGGGTGTTGGCCGCGGGGGTCGCCTCCGGCCTCGTGATGACGGTCCTCTTCCAACGGTCCATAGGCCTGCGATTTCGGCCGGCGTTCAGCCGCTCGGATCTGTTCCGGCAGACCAAGACCGCGGTGCCGCTGGCATTGGGAACCCTGACCTACGGCGCGTTCGCGTGGGCGGAGCGCGGGCTGGTAGGGGGGCTCTTCGGGCTAAGCGGCCTGGGTGTGTACATGCTGACGGTGTTGGGGATCCAGGCGGGACTCGTCATCGTGAACTCGTTCCTGCAAGCGGCCACGGTGGACCTGTACGAGCGGCTGGGGGCCATCGGCAAGACTGGGCGGCTCGGGGGCATCGTCTCGCTCCCAACGGCGTCCTTCGCCTACGTCTTCCCCCTGGTCGGCGCTGGAGCGGTGTTCCTGGGGCCGCCGATCGTGCGCTTGGTGCTGCCAGAGTACACCGATGTTATACCACTCCTGCCGTGGCTGGCGGCCGTCCTCTGGACGCGGGCTCTGCCTAGCATGCATCTCGCCAGCATGAACTCCGCGCAATTGAACCAGCAGAAGCGGTTCGTCGCGTTCTGGCTGGTCACAATCGCCGTGTTCTCAGCGGTCACGTTCGGGCTCTCACAGCTTGGTTGGGGGCTGGAGGCGGCGATGGCGGGGAAGCTGAGCGCCTTTGCGGTGCTGGCGGCGATGGCGTTCATCGGCACGAGGTCTCACCTCGCGGGGGAGAGGGGACAGCTCGTTGGCCAGGCAGGGTTCGCTCCGCCCGTGGTCTGGGGCGTCGTAGCGGGGTTGGTGGCGTGGCAGATCGGGACGGAGACGTTGTGGGCCAGCGTGCTCAGCATGGGGGTGTTCGTGGCGCTCTACGGGCCGCTGCTCGCGTGGTGGGCGGGACGGATGGGGCTCATGTCCTTGCTGCGGCAGAGGCGGAGCTGATGAGAGTCCATCGCCAGACCGTCGAATACGGTCTCATCGTCACGGGGCTCCTCTTCACGTTCTTGTACTTCCCGTTGCGAGCGATCGTCCTGGACTCCTTCGCGTGGGCCGCGATCATCCCGGTGTTGGGATTCCTCTACATTGTTCGGGCGGCGGCGCACTACCTGAGGCTCCACATGACCGGCCTGGACTGGGTGTTCCTCATGTACGCTGCGTACGGCGTCGGGATGACCGTGATTTCTATCTTCCTGCTGGGCAGTAGCAGGACGGCCAGCATCACCACCTTCATCCACTACTACGCGCCAACGATCGTGTACTTCCTGGCCCGAAGCTATACCTACAGCTCGCCCGCCAACGTGGTGCGCGTGACCAAGGTCATTTGGCTCTTTGCGGCGATCCTGGTCCTGGACATCGCGGTCGAGTACTACATCGTGGAGGTCCAGGGCTCGCCGCTATCGATACCGTGGGTCCGGAACGCGGTGGACAAGATCCCGTTCATCACGCCTGAAGCGTGGGACAACCTCAACTTTGGGCGGGTCCGCTCCTTCTTGGCCGGACGAAAGACCACCGGGATGATACTGGGGGCGATGTTCGCCTTCATCATTCCGTTCCTGTACGTGAGCAGCAGGGGCGTCAAGGGGTCCCCATTTGCCCGTTCCTGGCAAGCCAGTCACATCCTCAACTTTGCCCTGGTGGCTGGCCTGAGTATCAGCTCCTTCGTAGTCTTGAACAAGACGGCCATGACTGCGAGCGTCTTTGCCCTGACGCTCGGACTCGTGCTGACCAGATCCGTCAAGGCGACGGCCTTGACGGCCTTGCTGCTGGCGCTCGGCCTGCTGTTCGCCCCTCAGGTGCTCATAGGCACGGCCCGCAGCGGGTTCGTGGCGCCGCCTGACCCGGCGACGGGCGAAACGCCAAAGTCCGCATTCTCCGCGATCGTGGACGCCCGGAGGGTCCTGACCGGGTACGCCCAGGCCGACGCCTACACCTACTTATTCGGGCAGGCGTCCGGGTCCGAGACGCAGACGGGGCTGACGGAGGCCACGTTCTCAGAGGCGCGTGGACTCGCCTACCCTCTCTACTTCGGGCTGGGGTGGACGGTGATCGTGGCGGCGGGCGTCATCCTAATGGCGCGGTACATCGCTACCCTGCTCGCTTCCCAGCACTGGCGACTGCTTGGCCTGGCCATCATGGGCTTCACGATCATCTATGTTTCGGACCAACACTACCCTAGCTTCATGCGACACGGGGCGTTCGAGCTGTTCCTCGTGATGGCCGGGCTTCT
>CAYTEC010000095.1:0-4010 GCA_964436745.1 uncultured Dehalococcoidia bacterium
AGTCCTTGCCGGACTAACATAGCGTCTGGTACAACCATTGGGGGCAGGTCAATGGGATGACCGGAGGCGGTGCCGTTGGAGAAGACCGAAAGACCCTGGACGGGGACCGATTGGCGGGCGTCGAGAGCTACGGCGTCGAGCCCGCCTCCGGAAGCAGCGGCGCCACGCCCTCTTCCAACTCCACCCCCAGGCCGTTGATAGCGTGGCAGAGGAGGGCATAGTACCCGATGGTCAGCACCAGGTCCGCCGCGCCCGCCTGGCCGAGCAGGTGCTCGACCGCGCTGTACGTGGCGTCGCGGATGCGCGCGTCGCCCAGCAGCTCCCGTGCGAACTGCACGAAGACGCCCTCGCGCGGCTGCAGCCGGTTCATGGGCGACTCGTCGCGGATCGCCGCTCGGACCTCTTCCCGCACGCCCGCCTCCGCCGCCGACGCCCAGTGGTGGGTCCAGAGGTACTGGCAGCGCAGGCGACGGGCGGTGGTCAGCGTCACGATCTCGCGCACCTCCGCCGATATCGAAGCGGAGACGTAGCGAAGCTGCTCTCCCACCACGGCCACGCTGGCCGCGACGTCCGGGCTGATCAGCATGGCCTCGAACGGACGGGCCACATGGCCGCGTGGGCCCGCTATCTCGTCGTAGAGGTCGCGCTTGTCCGGGGCAAGGTCATCCCTGGATAGGTACGGCACCCTCGCCATTGTCTCCCCCCACCGAACGGCAATCTGTCACCGGGGGCGCCGGACGCCCCGTGTCCATCGACGATACCGCGCCGTGCCCGCCCACGCAACCGCGCATTGACATGGGCGACGGCTGGCCCTAGGCTTCGAGCCACGGAAAGCGCCTCTCTGCGCCGTGGGGCCGAAAGTGCGCGCTCCTCCGACCCATCCTCGCAGACCGCGCCGGGAGAGTGTGTCGATGTACGGGCGAATCCTTGTTCCTTTGGACGGCTCGGAATTGGCCGAGCAGGTGATCCCCTACGCGCGCCTGGTGGCGGGCGCCCTCGGCTCCCGAATCGAGCTGCTGCGCGTCCTTGTGCCGGTCCCCCGCGAGATGGGCGAGGCGTCCAGGCGCCGCTATCGCGAGCGCGCCGACCAGGACCTCAGCGGCGTGCGGACGGCCCTGGAAGCAGCCGGGTTGACCGTGACGGCCTCCGTCCAGGAGGGGCGACCGGCGGAGTCCATCGTCGCGGAGGGAGAGAAGGAATCCGGCACCCTCATCGCCATGAGCACCCACGGACGCTCCGGGCTCAGCCGGTGGATGGTGGGGAGCGTCACTGGCAAGGTGCTCCACGCGAGCCGCAACCCCCTCCTCATCGTGCGGGCCCAAGAGGGGCAGGCTGCACCGGAGGCAAGCCTGAAGACCATGATCATCCCGCTGGATGGGTCGTCGCTCGCGACGGAGATCCTTTCGTTCTTGGTCCCTCTCATCAAGGCGCTTGGTCTGGGCGTCGTGCTGGCCCGAGCCGTCAGACCCGTCATCGGCCCGACCACAGGCGATCCCCTGGAGATGACCGACTTCGATGTCGGGGACCGGCCGGACGCGACGGCCGCCGAGTACCTCCAGGAGGTCGTCGGCTGGTTCGCGGGGCAGGGTGTGGAAGTCGCCACGACCCGGATCCTGCACGAGCACCCCGCGTCGGCTGTTGTGGGCCTGGCAAGGGAGACCCCGGACAGCCTGGTGGCCATGAGCACCCACGGCCGATCGGGGGTCAGCAGGTCGGTCCTGGGAAGCGTCACCGACCGAGTCGTGCAGCAGTCGGGGGACCCGGTGCTGGTTATCCGGGCGGTGTAGTCGATCTTCACCGAGGTCCTGGGTTCAGCCCGGCTGAAGGGAGACAGCAATGGCCGCCAAAGCATTCATCCTGGTGAGCTGCGAGCCGGCGCGGACCGAGGCCGTGGGTGAGCGGCTGCGCGGTATCCAGGGCGCGCTCGTCTACGAGATCATGGGTCCGTTCGACTTTGTTTTGGACATCGAGGCCGACACCGCCGAGAACCTAACCGGCATCCTGCGCTCCAAGGTCCGCCCCATTGCGGGCGTGACAGACACGCTGACCTGCATCGTGATGGCATCCCCTGGGTCCGAGGCCGCACCGCCCACCGGATAGCGCAGGTCGGGCGGCGAGATGGTCCCGCGCCGACACGCTCCAACCACGCATCCAAGGACGTAGACCGGACCCAGCCAATGCGTGAGGGGGCGAAGAAGCGATGGCAGACCCACGGACAATACCCCGCGACCGGCCGCCGGAGGCCGTCCCATCGGCGTACGAAACGGCCCGGGTCCAGTTCGACGCCGTCACCGAGCGAATGGGCCTGGAGCCCGGCGTCCGCGAGTTTCTCCGGACCCCAGGCCGGGAGCTGAGCGTCCGCCTCCCCGTACGCATGGACAACGGCGAGGTCTAGGTCTTCGTGGGGCACCGCGTGCAGCACAGCATGGCCCGAGGACCCGCGAAGGGGGGCATACGCTATCACCCGGCGGTGACGCTGGATGAGGTCCGCGCGCGATTTCGCTGACCGACCGCGCGCCCTCTATCCGTGCGGACCCGGACGGCGCCCGCCCGGTCGGTCCCGGCAGCGAAAAAGTAACGGACGCGCCCCCGAGCGGGGCATTCGGAAGAGCCAAAGGTAGGCGACCTCACGATGACATCGGACACCGCCGGGCACGTCGAGTCCCAGCGCCAGCCTCGATACGCCTGGCCCGTGATGGGCCAGCTATGGGGCATGGACCTCCTGGGCACAATGGTCTTCTTCTCCATTGGGGTCCTGCTGCCCGTTTGGAAGGAGGACCTGGGGATCACTCCGTTCCAGGCGGGGCTCCTGGGCTCGGCGGGATTCCTTGGCTTCGGCACGATGGCGCTTCCGGCCAGCATCTGGCTGACCCGGTACAACCCGCGCCTGGTCACTCTGGCATGCGCCTTCGGCATGAGCGCGGCCGCGGTCGCGCAGGCGGCGTCGCCGACGGCGCTGGTGCTGCTCGTCACCCGCTTCGCCTTCGTCCTGCTGGCGGTCAGCCGCATCCAGATGCAGGTGCTCTTCATCCAGCAGTGGTTCCAACAGCGGCTGTACGCCATGGTCAACAGCATGGACTTCGCCAACCGGGCCCTGGCGCAGACGCTGGCCGTTGCCGCCACGCCCGTCCTGGTGGCTCTGCTGGGGGGCTGGAGGTCGTTCTACGTGGCCGTCGCGGTAGCCATGGCGGCCGTCGGCGTGGTCTGGGCGTTCTTCGGTCGGGAGCGGGAGATATCTAGGGAAGACGGAGCGCCCCGGGCTCGTAGCGGCAATCCCATCGGCGTCCTGCGACGCCACAAGTCGCTCTGGGTGCTGGCCTCGGCGCAGATCGGCGGGGCGATGGCCTTCGCCTCCTTCATCACCTTCTACCCCACCTATGCAATCGACCGGCTCGGCCTCTCCCTCACTGAGGCGGGCCTGGTCATGAGCGCCTTCCCCATCGGAGCAATGGTTGGCTCCCTCTCGTCCGGCCCGCTGTCCCAGCTTCTGGGACGACGCAAGCCCTTCATCTGGGTGCCGGGGCTGCTCCTCCCGGTCCTCTATATGACCGTGCTGAGGGTGGACTCCGTCCCTGTGTCGATGCTGCTGCTGCTCCTGGCTGGGAGCGCCGCAATGGCCGTGCCGCCCATCCTTGCCACTGTGCCGCTGGACATGAAGCTCGCGCCGCGAGAGGTGGCGGTGGCCCTGGGGCTAGTGCGGACGCTCTTTCCCATCGGCGCCACGCTCGGCCCGCTCCTGGTGGGCACGCTCCAGCAGAGCACGGGTTCGCTGCTCCTGGGTCTGAGCATCGTGTCCCCAATGGCCGTGACGCTCCTGATCGGCGGCTCTCTGATGACCGAGACCGGCCCCAGAGGGCGGCGCGCGGCGCGGGCCGGCCCCTGACCATCGACCGGGGCGGGCCGAGGGGAAACGTCCCGTTCGCGGTTCGACACCATCGCCCCGATCCTTCCCGTTGGTGTAGGGAGTCAGCGGAATGGGACAGTTTTGAGGCGCAGATAACCGAAGACAC
>CAYTEC010000096.1:0-3848 GCA_964436745.1 uncultured Dehalococcoidia bacterium
GAACGGGCGGACGCGGCCCAGGACGACTCCGCGCGGATGTTGCTGCCCACGGTCCCACTGGAGTCGCCCAACCAAGGGCTGGAGCGAGCGAGTGCGAGAGCCGACCAAGACGGCCGCAAGCGGGGCCCTTGACCAAGCCTACCAGGCTTGCATCACCCTGGCCCAGGACCACTACGAGAACTTCAGCGTCGTCACGCGCTTCGTGCCCAAGGAACGGCTCCCCCACGTTGCCGCCCTCTACGCCTACTGCCGCACCGTGGACGACTTGGGCGACGAGGCGGAGGGCGACCGGCTGCGCCTCCTGGACGAGTGGCAGGCGGACCTGGAGCGATGCTATTCCGGGACGCCGGAGCACCCATACCTGCTGGCCCTACAGCAGACCATCCGCGCGTTCGACATCCCACCCGAGCCGCTTCTCAAGCTGGTGACGGCAAACCGGATGGACCAGCGGCAGGGCCGGTACGCCACCTACGACGATCTCCTGCGCTACTGCGACCACTCCGCCAACCCCGTCGGCCGCCTCTACCTCTACCTGCTGGGCTACCGCGACGAAGAGCGTCAGCTTCTCTCCGACTCCACCTGCACCGCTCTGCAGCTGGCGAACTTCTGGCAGGACGTGCGCCGCGACCACACGATGGGCCGTGTGTATCTTCCAGTGGAGGACCTGGAGCGGTTCGCTGTTCCCGAGGCAACGCTCGGTGGCGACATCGCCACCGACGCCTTCCGCCGGCTGATGGCCTTCGAGGTCGAGCGGGCGCGGGGGCTGTTCGAGGATGGCCTTGCGCTGGCCCGCCGCGTGGACGGCATCGATCGCCTGCACCTGCGGCTTTTCACGCTGGGCGGCCTGCGGGTGCTGGACGCCATCCGCGGTCAGGGCTACGATGTGCTGAGGAAGCGGCCGGTGGTGACGGGGCGTCGCAAGGCGTGGCTCCTACTGCGGACCTACGTCACGATGAAGCTCTCCGGCGATCTGAGGCGGCGCGGGAAGTAGGGCGGACGATGACGAGCATTCATCCGAAGAGCCACGGTCGAGGGCCGCGCGCCACGCCGTCCGTGGTGAGCCCGCCCCCAGAGTGGGTGCAGGGCACGCCCTGCCGCGGAAGGACCGAAGGACGGCCCTCGCGATGACTTCCGGCTGGGACACACAGGTCGAAGGCGCCTCCCTAATGGAGGACTACGCCTACTGCGAGCGCCTCACCAAGGAGACAGCCAAGAACTTCTACTACGCCTTCATCACCTTGCCGAAGCGGCAGCGCCAGGCCATCTACGCTGGGTACGCCTACTGCCGCATCTGTGACGACGCCGCGGACGATCCCCCCCTCGAACAGGACAAGGTTCGCGAGCTCGCCCGGGTGGACACGGCGCTGACGCAGGCCATATCCGGTCGAGCGGAGGGCCCCGTGTTCCGGGCCCTAGCGGACACCGTGGCCACGTACGGCATATCGTGGGATGCCTTCTCCCACATACTCGAGGGGGTCCGCATGGACCTGACGCAGACCCGGTACGAGACGTTCGAAGATCTCCGAGCGTACTGCTACCGGGTAGCTTCGATGGTTGGGCTGGTGTGTATAGAGGTCTTCGGCTACAAAGACGCGAGGGCGGCGGAGTACGCCGTAGATCTGGGCCTCGGCATGCAGCTGACCAACATCCTGCGGGATATTCGAGAGGACGCGGAGCGGGGGCGCATCTATCTCCCCCAGGATGAGATGGAGCGGTTTGGCTACGCAGAGGCAGACCTGATGGCGGGCGTTGTGGACGACCGGTTCGTGGCGCTCATGCGGCACCAGGTGGCCCGCACCCGCGAGTACTTCGACCGGGGCCGTCGGCTCCTTCCCCTGCTCCCCGTGCGATCGCGGGCCTGTCCCGCAGTGCTGGGTGGCATCTACAGCCGCGTGCTGAACCGAATCGAGGCAAATGGCTACGACGTCTTCCAGCAACGGATCTCGCTGAGCAGCAATGAAAAAGTCTTCCTCACCCTGCGCATATGGCTTCAAAGCCTGATCCCGGTGGAGCGACTCGCCGCTGCTTGGTAATCGGAGGCGGCCTCGCGGGCCTCGCAGCGGCCTGCGACCTCCTTGACCGGGGCTGGCGGGTCACGCTCCTGGAGAAGCGCCCCTTCCTGGGCGGCCGCGCGTACTCCTTCACGGACCCGGAGACCGGCCAGGAGGTCGACAACGGCCAGCACGTCTTCCTGGGGTGCTGCACGGCCTACATCGGCTTCCTTGACCGGCTCGGTGTCCTGGACCGTACGCGCCTCCAACCCCGCCTGCGTGCCCCCGTCATGGATGGCGCCGGCAGGTCCGGCGCCATCTCCAGCGCGCCGTGGCTTCCCGCTCCCCTCCACCTGCTGCCCGCGTTCGTCGCATACCCCCACCTGAGCCTTGGCGACAAGCTGCGCGCCGTGCCCGCGCTGGTCCGCGCCCTGTTGGTGGACCCGGTGCGCCACCGCGACAGCCTGGAGCGCGGGTCCTTCGGCGACTGGCTGCGCGACCACGGCCAGAGCCCCAGGGCCATCCGCAACCTCTGGGAGCTCATCGGTCTCCCGACACTGAACGACTCGGTGGAGGCCGCAAGCGCCTACATGGGCCTCATGGTCTTCCGCGAGGGGTTGCTGAAGAGCCGTCACGCCGGCGAAATCGGCTACGCGCGGGTGGGGCTGACCGCTCTCATCAGCGACGCCGCCCACAACCACATCACGCGGCGCGGCGGCGAGATTGTAGCGGGGCGCGCCGCCGCCCGCATCGTCGTGGAGGACGGCCGAGCAACGGGTGTGGAGCTGGGCGGGGCGGGGCGCTCGGGAGAGCCCGCCGATGTGATGCCCGCAGATGCCGTGGTCTGCGCCACGCCGTGGGACGCCATGGCAGACTTGCTGCCCCCGGAGTGGTCGGCCCACCCCGCATTCGCACCGGCGGGGGAATTGGAGGCGTCACCCATCGTGGGAATCCACATCTGGTACGACCGCCCGGTCATGGACGAGGAGTTCACGGCGGTGCTGGACAGCCCCGTGCAGTGGGTGTTCAACAGGAACCGAATTCAGTCGCTGGACGGGCCGGGGCAATACGTGTGCATATCGCTGAGCGGGGCGTGGGAGTTCGCACCGATGAGCAAGGAGGCCCTCCGCAGGCTGTTCCTGGCGGAGATGGCCCGCCTCTTCCCCGCGGCCCGCGCGGCCACGGTCGAGCGGTTCATCACCGTCAAGCAGCTCGCCGCCACCTTCCGCTCGGTGCCTGGGGCGGAGGCGCACCGGCTGCCCCAGCGCACGCCGATCCCGAACCTGGCCCTCGCGGGCGATTGGACCAGCACGGGTTGGCCTTCGACGATGGAGTCGGCGGTGCGCAGCGGACGGCTGGCCGCGGAGGTGTTGGAGGGAACGGGGCCGCCCACTCGTCCTTCGACAGGCAAAGGACGGGGCGGCAATCTGGCCAGGTAGAGTATAACAGCGGGCGCGGGGCCTATGGCAGGGCCTGCGGCGGGATTTGCACCACTTCGCCAGCTACGATCCTGAGGGGGCTTGTGGCCCTCAGGATTCTCTCTGATCGCGGCGTCGGGGGTACTCACCTGGCGACTCGGGACGCTCGTGGTGCCGGGGAACGACCGTGTGTGGCGGCGCTGGATCGACTACGAGCTCGCGATGGTTGCCAAGCGGGCTTTGGGGTATGACTTCGCTTGGTTCTTGCACCCCCACGTGGTACTGGCGGAGGAGGGCACCTGTTCAAGATCGATGCCCTTGCGCCAGTTACGCAGTGGCCTCGAGCCTACTCGAAACCGCGGCCGAGTCCGCTGGGCAGGGTGGGCTTGGCCTGCCCCCCGAAAACTAGTCCAGGAGTAATGTTAGACCTGGACAGGAA
>CAYTEC010000097.1:0-3354 GCA_964436745.1 uncultured Dehalococcoidia bacterium
CCCGTCGGCCCCGAGCGCTACGCCTTCGGCGCCCGTGCCTTCAACGGCGTGGACCTGGACCTGCGGGAGACCTACGCCTGGGGGTGGGAGCAGCTCGCCTGGGTCGAGCGCGAGATGGCCGCCGCCGCCGAGCGCATCCTCCCTGGCGGTGGGATCGAAGCGGCCAAGGAGCTCCTGGAGACCGACCACGCCCGCTCCATCGAGGGCGTGGATGCATTCCGTGAGTGGATGCAGTCGCTCCAGGATCGCACCCTATCGTCGCTCCACGGGGTCCACTTCGACATCCCAGAGCCCGTGCGGAGCATCGAGGCCATGATTGCCCCACCCGGCGGCGCCCTTGCCATGTACTACACCGGGCCCGCCGAAGACTTCTCGCGACCCGGCAGGACATGGTACCCCACCGGCGGCAAGACTCGCTTCCCCGTTTGGGGCGAGGTGTCCATCGCCTACCACGAGGGCGTCCCCGGCCACCACCTTCAGATCGGCACGACCAAGTACCTGAGCGACGATCTGTCTCGCTTCCAGCGCCTCTTCGCGGGCACCTCCGGCTACGTGGAAGGGTGGGCGCTGTACGCCGAGCGGCTGATGGGTGAGCTCGGCTACCTGGAGAACCCGGACTACGAGCTGGGAATGCTGCGCGCCCAGGCGCTGCGGTGCGTCAGGATCGTCGTCGACATCGGCATGCACCTGGAGCTCGCCATACCCCGCGACCAGGAGTTCCATCCTGGGGAGACGTGGACGCCGGAGCTGGGTCTGGAGATGCTGCGCTTGCGTAGCCACTTCCCGCCTGACTTTGTGGCGAGCGAGGTCGATCGTTACCTGGGCATCCCCGGCCAGGCGATCAGCTACAAGGTGGGCGAGCGGGCGTGGCTGGACGCCCGCGAGGGGGCGAAGCAGCGGCTCGGCGCGGACTTCGAACTGAAAGAGTGGCACAACCGGGCCATGCGAATCGGCCCCATGGGCCTGGCCCAGATGCAGCGGGAGATGGGGGGCTAGGGGCGAGGATCTGGGACCCACGTCGCAGGGGGCTGGATAGGCGCCGCCATCACCGCGCGGCGGGGGAATCGTCCGGGCCGTCGGCCGGCGACGGAGCTTCCGGGACCGTGTCTACCCGCGCCGTCGCCTCCTTCCCGTCTGGCCCCGGACTTGCGACGCTCCATTCGCCGTGGAAGTACTTGAAGATATCCCTCAGGAGCGCTGTCGCGGGCACGGCGAGTATTACCCCCCAGATCCCGGCAACCTCACTTCCCACGACGATTACGATCATGATGATCGCGGGATGAACGTTCACGGCTCGTCCTTGTATCCGTGGCACGAGCAAGACGTTCTGCATCACCTGAACGGCGACGTACAGAAGGACCACCCAGATCAGGCGCTCGGGCGCGGTGGCCAGGACGACCACCAGTCCAGGGATCGCGCCCAGCAGAGGGCCCACGACGGGCACGAACTCGAACAGTCCTGCGATGCCGCCCAAGAGGAGTGAGTACCTGACTCCCAGGGCGAAAAGACCCAGAGACACGAGTATCGCAACCACGACCGCGAGGGTGACCTGAGCCCGCACGTAGGACCCCAACACCTGATTGGTGATGTCCATCATGTTCCGCATGTGACGCTGACCCGCCGGGGGCAGCAATGAATAGAGCCCTCCAACCGCGGCCACGCGGTCCTTGAGCAGATAGAAGAGGAACAACGGCACGATCGCCAGCCCGATGACGGTCGTGAACGCGTTGACCACGCCCCCGACCGTCCTGGCGACAATCGATTGGCCCGCCCGAATCAAGATCGACCCGCCGCTGCCCAGGGTCTCCTCGACTCGCTCTCTGACATCGGCGGGAATGCTGTCGGCGTACTCTCCGCTCCATCGCTCCAGCGTGGCGCGGCCTCCCGAGTACACCTCAGGAAGAGACTCCACCAGCTCGGTGCCCTGTCGGATCGCGGGTGGAGCGGCGAGCGCCAACGCACCACCGGCCGCGGCGAGTGCCGCCAGGTATATCAGAGACACCGCAACGATACGGCCGGCGGTCGGCCACCGCCGCCTCAACGGCAGCCACGCCTCCAGCCTTCGGACAACGGGGTGCAGCAGATACGCCAGACCGCCACTGAGCACGAATGGGAAGAGGGCGCCTCTGGCCAGGACCAGCAGCCCAGCCACCGCCAGGACCGCGATTCCCACCAACATGAGACGATTGCGCTTCGCCTGGGGCGTCGTAACCATGCGGTCGGCCTCTCGCCTCTGTCCGAGACGGCCGCTCGGGGCTTCCATGAATCTCGGGAACGCAGCCCCAGCGACCTTCGAATTCGACTTGCTCAGCAGTGGTAGGATGTCCGCAATCACTGCCAACTATATGCTGGCCCATCGGCAGAGTCTAGCGGCGTGCGGAAAGAGGGGAGCCCAGGAGGACGAAGCCCCTTTGGCGGTCCTTCCACGGAAGGATGGGGTCGCCCCTCAGACTCAATTCCCACGCCCTCCCTGGCCAGGACGAGGCAGAGGAATGGTCGAGAACACTGCACGTAAGCAGCCTGCCAGTAGCCCAGCGAAGCTGAATCGGTGGTCCCGTTCGGCATGCCGCGCCCAAGCAGCGACGACCGGGATGAGAATCCGAGAGGGGAAGCGTCGTGATGCGCATCGGACTGATATCGGACACCCACATACCGGAGGCGGGCAAGCGTCTGCCGCCGGAGGTGTTCGACGCCCTGGCCGGGGTCGATCTGGTCATGCACGCCGGCGACATGCACGTAATCGACGTGCTCGACTGGCTGGAGGACCTGGCGCCGGTGGTTGCGGCGCGAGGGAACGGGGACATCCCGGAGGGCGGCCCTACCAAGATGCGCCCCGGCGTCCCGGAGGACCCGCGAGTGCAGGAGGCCCCGGTGGTGGAGGTGGGCGGGCTGACCATCGGGATGGTCCACTTCTTTCCGGTGCCGGGCGAGATCCCGTGGCTGACCCAGCAGGAGTTCCTGGACCGCTACTTCACCACCCACATCGACGTGGTGGTGTGCGGCCACACGCACGTGGCCGGGATCGTGGAGAACGAGGGGCTGCTGATCGTCAACCCCGGCAGCCCCACCATGCCCGGTGGCCTAACCAGGGTCCTCGGCCAGGTGGGCATCTTGGAGATCGACGGTGGCGTGGCGGAGGCTCGAATCATTCAGCTCGGGAGCCATGGCGCGTAGGGCAGGGCACGCCCCGCACCCACGCTGGGGACGTGTCGCGAAGCGAACCGGGGCTCGCGGTTCGACAGGCTCACCACAAGCAGGGCACGCCCTGCACCCACGCTGGGGGCGTGTCGCGGAGCGTTCCAGGGCGCGCAGTTCGACAGGCTCACCACGAGCAGAGCACGCCCTGCACCCAAG
>CAYTEC010000098.1:0-2876 GCA_964436745.1 uncultured Dehalococcoidia bacterium
ACTCCTAGCCGCTAGGCACTAGCCTCCACTCCGCATGCCCCTGCCTCTGGGCGCAGCATACTCTCTATGGTACGTCTGAGGTGTCCTGCCTTCCTGGCCCTACACCGCGGGCAGCGCGCCGTCGATCACCACGTCGACCACGGCCGGCTTCCCGGACGCGAATGCCCGCCGCAAGGCCGGTCCCAGGTCCTCCGGCCGCTCCACACGCTCCCCCTGGATCCCGAACGCCTTCGCCATCTGAGCGAAGTCCAGTGGCAGCTCGTGGAAATCCATCCCCGTGAAGTCGCTGTCCCGGCTGCTGTCGCCCAGGTAGTTCCGCATCCCCTGCTTGAGAATCCGGTAGCTCCGGTTGTTGCAGAACACGTACACCACCGGAATGTCGTAGCGCGCGGCGGTCCAGAGCGCCTGGATCGAGTACATGGCCGCCCCATCTCCCACCACCGCCGCCACTGGACGCTCCGGCCGCGCCAGCCGCACGCCCAGCGATCCCCCCATCGCCCACCCGAGCCCACCTCCGCGCATCCCGAAGTAGTCGCCCTCCGCGTTGAACTCCATCGCCCCGTTCAGCGCTACTCCTGATGTGATGGCCTCCGCGGCGACGACCGCGTTATCCGGCAGAGCGTCTCGCAGCTCCACCATCATCCGCTCGACCGCGATGGGGGCCTGGTCCCATCGAGCATCGGCCTGCTGCTGAAAGCGCGCCTGCGCCGCATGTTTCTTCTCTCCCAGGGCGGTCGACCGGCTCTTCGCCGCTTCTCTGGCCTCGCCCGACATCCGCCGGTCCACCGCGTCCGTCAGGTCTTCGAGGCCCGCCTTGACGTCGGCCCACAGTCCCACGTCGACGGGGACGATCTTCTCCAACTCCCTCTCTGCCGGATCCAAGTGGACCACCTTAGGGCCGCTGGGCATCCGCCCGTCCGGGTTGTACAGGAATTGGGAGAAGAGGTTGGTCCCGATGGCGAGCACCACGTCCGCTTGGCGGAGCGCTTCCCGCCCCTCCTCAGTCCCGACGTTCACCCCTGGCAGAAACTGCGGGTGGCCTGTGGGAAACACCACCTCGGACCCGGCACCCGAGACGCGCGCGCCGATGAGCTCCGCCAGCGCCACGGCCTCCTTCACGCCACCGCTCTGTGCCACCCGGTCCCCCACCAGTATCAGGGGCCGCTCTGCCTCCGCCAAGAGCGCCGCCGCCTCCTCCAGCGCCCGGGCGTCGGGCCGGATGCGGAAGTACGACGCGTTGGATGGTACGATCTCGACGTCCGCTTCCTCCTCCAGAGCATTCCAGGGAAGGGCCAGGAACACGGGCCCGGTGGGTGGCGTCATCGCCAACTTGAACGCACGCCGGAACGCCATCGGGATCTCCGCCGCGTGGGAGACCTGCGCGCTCCACTTGGTGTACTGGGCAACCATCTCCACCAAGTTGCCGGACAGCGTTGGCTCCTCGAGCAGCATCCTGGTATCGGACTGCCCCGCGGTCACCACCAACGGGGTGCCGCCACGCCACGCGTTGTACACCCCCTGGACGCCGTTCGCGAGCCCCGCGGCTATATGGAGGTTCACGAAACCCACCTTGCCAGAGGCCCGGGCGTAGCCGTCGGCCATACCCATGGCGGTGGCCTCTTGGAGGGCAAGCATGTATGTGAGTCGGGGGTAGTCCTGGACGGCGTCCATGAAGGGGAGCTCCGACGTCCCCGGGTTCCCGAAGACGTACTCCACCCCCTCCGCGATCAGCATCCGCATCATGATGTGCTTGCCGGTCAATCGAGTCATGCTGCACCTCCTCTGATAGCCGCGAGCCCCAGCCACTGGCGCTGATCGTATGCCTGGTGCCCCTGGCTGTCCATCCCGCCGGCGCCTCCGCGCAGGTCCGCCGAGGACCGCGGCTGCACGAGCTCGACCTCGTCGATCGTCTCGCGGCGCTCGGGCGGCGGAACCATGATGAACAGCGACCGCGCGTCGCCGCCGGGCGACCGCTCGATGAGCGCCCTCGCGACACGGCGGCGGGAGCGGTCACGGTCCGCCGAGCGCGTCCCCCAGCCGTCGTTGCTCAGTACGGCCACGTAGAGCCCGACGGACGCTGGGGCAGTCGTCGCACCGCCTATCTGATAGAGCTCCCGCACGCCGAACCAGTGGTTGCGAGCGGAGAAGAACGCGCGGAGGGGCGACGTCAGGCGAGAACCCGTAACTATAATACCTGATAGCTTTACTCGACTTGACATTCCGGAGAATGTGGCTCCCCCTCCTGTTCTTCAATTGATGCCACACGCATAAGAAGACGGTGTCTTCGGTCAGCGGCAGATGCTGGAAATGAATCCGCCGTAGCGCTTCCCTAGCATGGTTGTGAGGCTCACGCCATGCACCGAATGCGCCTACGCCCATGCGTGGGGTGCGCCTGCTAGGCAGTGGGGTGCGCCTGCTAGGCATTTACGTAGCGGCTCCTGACCCGTCACGGATCCTCACAATGCTCCCCGTCGCACCTAATGCTCCCTGGGATTCCTAGCCGTTAAGTTGTTTCACCGTTCCTGCTCGAACCTGCTATCTTCGTGCCCAGAATAGTTCTTGCGGACATCTCTAATCATTGCGTGATTATGAGGTGGGGAGATGAGATCCTTTACCTCTACATTCTTATCCAGATTAGGGAGGGCTCGGTGGTGGAGCTACTTTGTAGAACAACACCCATCTGCCATCTGAGGTCGTGATCAAGGAGGGATCGGCTAGGATTTCTCCCTGCGAAGAGGAAAGACGAGTACCGGGTTCCACAGCCCAAGTCTGCCCTTCGTCGCCAGAGACAACACTCTTGATACCCTCCGCGGTCACAAAGAGGCGCACATTTCCATCTGCTAGGATGGCTAGTTCTGGCACACCGCCAAGCTCTA
>CAYTEC010000099.1:0-2187 GCA_964436745.1 uncultured Dehalococcoidia bacterium
AGAGCAGCTGCAGGACTGGTTGCGAAGCTACGGCACCCTGGACGTCCTGCGGCGACTCGGAGGCATCCTCTTCGGCCGCCCCGGCGGTGGCATTCCACAAGAGGACTTCGTGACGTACGACGACGTGCTGTTGCGTGTCCTCGAGGAGTTCGGGGCGCACGACGTCCCCATCGTGACGAACATGGACTTCGGGCACACCGATCCCATGTTCGTCATCCCCTATGGGATCGAAGCGGAGATCGACCCGACCCGCGAGACCGTCCGGTTGGTGACGAACGCGGTGGAGGCGGTGGAGTCTGGGGGAGAGGTGACGGTTGAGCTGGCGGGGAAGGACGGACGGGCGCTGGTGGGGATCACGGACAAAGGACCTGGGATACCGCGGGAGCAGATGGCGCGGCTGTTCGAGCCGTTCAGCAGCACGAAGACCAACGGGTTGGGGCTGGGGCTGTTCTCGGCAAAGCACATCGTGGAGATGCACGATGGGCTGCTGAGGGTGGAGAGCCCGGCGGGCACCGGTGGGACCTGGGTGGAGGTGGACCTGCCCGTCAAGGCTTCGGCGGAGCGGTCGCTGCTGGCCCGAGGCGCGGAGGACAAGGACGCCGCGCTGGTGGCCGCGCGTTGATGGGCAAGGCCCGCGGAGGTCGGACACCTCGAGAATGGAGCGGATGATGGAGCATGAGCAGGACGGCACAGTCATCCTTGTGGTGGACGATGAGGAGCGGATCCGGGACCTCTTTCGGGAGGCGCTCGAGAGCGCCGGCTACTCCTGCCTCCTGGCGTCGGACGGGCAGGCGGCTCTCGATGTCCTGGCGAGGGAGCCCGTGGACCTGGCCCTGCTGGACATAATCATGCCCGGTATGTCCGGAACCGAGCTCTTCCTCAAGATGCAGCAGGCCTATCCCGACGTTCCGGTCGTGTTCGTCACGGCGATGACCGATGTTGACCTGGCGGTGGATTCGCTCCGCACCGGCGCCTACGACTACATTACGAAGCCCATGCGGTTCCAAGAGCTTGGAAAGGCAGTGGAGCGCGCGCTGGACCGAAAGCGCGCTCGGCACCAGGAGCAGGACCGCCGCAATGGACTGCAAAGGCTCGTCGACGTGAAGAACGACGAGGTGGTGCAGCGGCAGCAAGAGGTCACCGCCCTGAACCAATCGTTCCGCAAGTACCTGGACCGGCAGATGGGCCTCGACGAGATCGCGGCCCACATGGCTCACCTGGCGGAGAGCACGGCGGCGGACCTGAAGCGACTGGCGCAGGAAGCCCAGCGACTGGCCGATGAGATGTCCGCCGACCGAAACTCCCCATCGCCCTCTCTCGGCGCCTAGCCCCTGGGGCTGGGCGCCGCCCCTTTCGCCCTCGCCGCACCCTGCCGCACCCGAATCCCTCTCCTCCCGTTTCCCCCGCGCCCGAACGGCCCGGACTTCCCGGCCGGCGCTCGCCCCGCGGCCGGGGGTGGACCTCCCTGGTAGAATAGGCGCGCGAGGGCCCCAGGCGCGGGCCGAGCCGACGGGGAGGAATCGTATGACCACAGTACGTCCATTGGAGAAGCAGGTATCGGTGAACGGCGTCACGCTACGTTACCTGGACTGGGGCACGGAAGGAAAGCCACCGTTGGTGTGCTTGCACGGGCATACCGGCCAGGCCCACATTTGGGACGAGTTCGCCCTGGCCATGGCCCCCCACTACCGGGTGCTGGCCGTGGACCAGCGCGGCCACGGCGAGAGCCAGTGGGCGGCCGACGGGTACGACCGCGATCGGTTCGTCGACGACGTGGAGGCGCTGATCGATGCTCTGGCGCTCGACCGGGTGGTCCTCAGCGGCCTGTCCATGGGGGGCTGGAACTCGCTGCTCTACACTCATCGCCACCCTGAGCGGGTGGAGCGGATCATCCTGGTGGACATCGCCCCGGAGGGCAGCGAGGAGTCGCGCCGAATGTCGGTGGGCCGCCCCCCGACGCCCCTCGACTTCGGGGGCTTCGAGGAGGCGTTCGGCGTCGCGCGACAGGGCAACCCGTGGGTCGCGGATGCCCGCCTGAGGTCTGACCTGGCCGACCGGCTGAGGGAGGGCGAGGATGGCCGATGGACGTGGAAGGCAGACCCGGCCCTCTTCAACAGCCCCCTTCGGGACAGCTCGGACGCGGGGCTGATTGCGCGGTACTGGAAGGCAGTCGAGGAGATTCCATGC
>CAYTEC010000100.1:0-1794 GCA_964436745.1 uncultured Dehalococcoidia bacterium
AGACGCTGGCGCCCGTCGACATGCTGGTGGGGCCCGGCAACATGTACGTCGCCGAAGCCATCGTCCGCGCCCGCGACGATGGCGGTCCCTTCGGCTCGGTCGCCGACTTCATGGAGCGCACCGGCGCGCCCCAGGCGGCCCTGGAGAGCCTCGCCGAGGCCGGCGCCTTCGACGCCCTCGTCCCCGATCGTCGGGCCGCCCGGTGGGAGATTGGGCTGCGCTACCGCCCCCCAGCGAAGGGACAGCTGGCCCTTCCCCTGGGCGTGACCCAGGACATGGCCCGCCTACCCCGGCTGACCGCGTGGGAGCGGATGGCGGGGGAGTATCGGTCCATGGAGCTCCACCCCGGCGGGCACCTGATGTCCCACCTCCGAGAGTGGCTCGGGCCCGGCGTCGCCACCAGCCAGGAGGTACTAGGCATAGGGGACGGGGTCCAAGTGCGCGTGGCCGGGGTGATCATCCGTCGCCAGAAGCCCCTCGGCAAGGCCGTGTTCATGACGCTGGAGGACGAGCACGGCCACACCCCTCTGGTGGTGTGGCCTGCGGTGTACGCGCGCCTGCGGCACATCCTCCGGGAACCCGTCGTGGTGGTCACGGGCACGGTGTCTCGGCGCGAAGGCACCATGAACATCGTGGTGCGGGCCGCCGTCGCGCTCCCGGTCCCGAGCCCCGTGCCGCCGTCCAAGGACTGGGGGTAGGAGTGGCGGGAGCGCCGCTCGCTCTGGCAACTCACCCGTTGACGGGACTGCCGCCCGCTGCTACTCTCCCACCCATCGCAGACCCGCACCGCTGTTCGTGACACGGAGGGGAATCATGGCATTCACGAGGATCCATCACGTGGGCATAGTCACGCCGGACCTGGACGTGGCGAAGCAGGTCCTGGTAGAAGGCTTCGGCCTGGGGCTCAATGAACACCGCACGCCCTGGCCGGACGGCGGCCCAGGGAGCCTGGAAAACGTCACGACCCTGGAGTTTCCCATCGGCGAGATGTACTACGAGGTCAGCAAGCCCAAGTCCGACTCCGGTGAGGCCGCCGCCTACCTGGAGTCCTCCGGTGGGCGCGGGGGCATGTACTACATCTCTATCGCCTCCAACGACATCGCCGCGGACGTTCGCGGCCTGACCGCCCGGGGCGCCAAAGTCCAGGGGAGTTGGGACGGCAGCAGCGCGGTTTTCCTTGACCACACCACCACGTTGGGCCTGCGCATCCAGATCACGCCGGAGGACAGCTACTTCGCCCACCCCTACTACAAGGGAACCGGCGTGGTCACGGGTATGGCCCACATCGGCGTCGCCGCCAGGAGCGCGGACGAGGTACGCAACCTCTTCGGGACGATCTTCGACCTGGAAGAGGACAAGAGTATGGAGCGAGGCTTGGAGCCCCGACCGGCCGACCAGCCCGCCCGCGCCGCCGATGACCCGGTGCATCTGCTAGAGTACCCCGTTGGCGGATCGGTGATCGAGATCAGCATCCCGACGACGGACACCAGCGGCACCGCGAAGCTCGTGGCCCAGCGGGCCACTCTCGGCGCGACCTACCACCACACCTGCCCGTTCGCGCCGGACGTTCACGCCTTCACGGAGCAGGCCGTGGCCGCGGGGATCCAGCAGATCGGCAGCATCCCGCCCAAGGAGCAAAACCCGCGTGTGGTGGCCTGGTTCCACCCCCGTAGCTGCCTGGGCATGCTCGTGGAGCTCTGGAACCGACCGCCCGGCGGGCAGCACTACCACCGACACCCGAGCCACTAGCTGGAGCTCGTGCGTCCTTTCAACAATTGAAGGCTCGGCTGGAAA
>CAYTEC010000101.1:0-1560 GCA_964436745.1 uncultured Dehalococcoidia bacterium
CGAACGGCGCGGGAAAGAGCACGCTGCTGAACGCGATCGTGGGGACGGTGCCCCTGCAGGCCGGGTCGATCCAGGTCTTCGGGAGACCGGCGGAGGAGGCGCGGGGGAAGGTGGCGTTCATCCCCCAACGGGAGAGCGTGAACTGGCGCTTCCCGGTCACTGCGTGGGACGTGGTCATGCTAGGTCGAGTTCGGGGGGCGGGATGGCTGCGGCGCACGGGCCGGAGGGACAGGGAGTGGGCGCGGGTGAGCCTGGAGCGTCTCGGCATGTGGGAGCGGCGCTCCTCCATGATGGCCGAGCTCTCCGGAGGCCAGCGCGAGCGAGTCTTCGTCGCGCGGGCACTTGCGCAGGAGGCGGACCTGCTGCTGCTGGACGAAGCCTTCAGCGGCGTGGACGTGGCGTCCCAGGAGGAGCTGGTGGGAATCCTCCATCAGCTCCGGGACGAGGGCAAGACCATCCTCCTGGTAACCCACGACCTGACGGGCCTCGCCCGAAGGATGGACGCCGTGCTCTGCCTGAACGGCCACGTCTGTGCCTACGGCCCACCGGAGGAGGCCTTCACGCCCGAGGTTCTGGAGGAGCTGTACGGCGCCCACGGTGCTGTCGTAGCCGGCGGCAGCGGGAAGGGGGACCGTGGACGCCCTGATTGACCCGGTCCTCGAGCCGTTCCGGTACGGGTTCATGCTCCGGGCTCTGGTGGTGTCTGTGCTGGTGGGGATCATGTGCCCCCTCCTGGGGAGCTACGTTGTGACGCGGGGGTTGTCGTTCATGGGGGACGCCCTGGCCCACGCGGTACTCCCAGGCATGGTGGCGGGCTACGTGGTCGGCATGAACCCGCTGATCGCCACGGTGCCGGCGGCGGCGGTGGTGGCGTTCCTTATCGGCTACGTGAGCCGACGCACGGGCATCAGTGAGGACGCCTCGATCGGCATACTCTTCGCGGGGCTGTTCGCCCTCGGACTGGCGCTCCTAACGATCGCGGAGGGGCTGCCGGTGAACCTGGAGGACCTGCTGCTGGGACAAGTCTTGGGGGTTTCGGCAACCGACCTCGTCATCACCGGTGGGCTGGCGGCCCTGGTCCTGGCGGTCCTCTACGGTTTCCACAAGGAGCTCGTGTTCGCCAGCTTCGACCCCTCCGGGGCCACCGTGGCCGGCCTCCCCACCGGGCGATTGGACTACCTGCTCCTGCTGCTCCTCGCCCTGGTCATAGTCATCGCCCTGCAGGCGGTGGGCATCGTGCTGGTGATGGCGATGCTGGTGACGCCTGCGGCGACGGCCCACCTGATAGTGCGACGATTCGTGTCGGTGATGGCCCTGGGCGCGGCCTTGGGTGCGACCGCGGCGACGGCAGGTCTGTACCTGTCGTTCTACCTGGACATCCCCTCCGGGCCCGCGATGACGCTGGTGGCCGTGAGCGTCTTCATGGTCGTCGCGACGCTGCGGCGGGGACGACTCGCCCGCGCGTAGCCGGACGATGCTCGTAGCGGTGGCCGGTGATTTGACAGTGGCCTGCCCCCCGAAAACTAGTCCAGGAGTAATGTTAGACCTGGACAGGAAAGG